>DATHAW010000735.1:0-3334 GCA_035296465.1 Spirosoma sp. | reverse complement strand
TCGAGCATATTGCCAAACCATACATGCACTACCATGAAAAAGTCACTTAAGATTGGGATAGCCGTTTGCTTAATGATGGCTGCCGGTTTAGTACAAGCCCAGACGCCAGTTCAGACGTTACCGTCTTTCGACAGAATCATTACCAGTCCTCATGTCAGCCTGGTGCTGGTTGCTGGCGAGCAGGAAGGTATTCGTCTGGAATACCAAAACATTGAGCCGGAGAAGGTGAACTACCCCGTTCGGGACAAAACATTGCACATTTACCTTGACGATGCCCGAATTACCGATAAACAACGGAAATGGAAAGAAGGCGATCGCGAGTACAAACGGTCGATTTACGATGCAGGGGTGAAAGTGATTGCTTACGTAACGTATCGGCAACTGAAAAGCCTGCAAATTCGGGGTGAGGAAGAGGTTACCTGTAAGGACGAGCTTACCAGCGATGCGTTCAGGCTGCAGGTCTTTGGTCAGTCAACGGTTAATTTAAAAGGCTTAAAAGCCAAAGCCCTCAAGGTCAAGCTTTACGGTGAGAATAAGGTGACGATCCAGTCCGGGCGGGCCGACAGACAACAGTACCGTATCTACGGTGAAAATAGACTCGACACCGAGAATCTGACCGGCGAAACCGTCTCCGCCCATTCCTACGGCGACAGCCAACTTAGGGTCTACGCATCAGATCGAATTGGTGTGATGGCATTCGGCGAATCCGACATCCGGTATGCGGGAGGTGGTTCCCTGCGCAAAGGGTTGGTGATTGGCGAGGTGAAAATTCACCAGACGCAGTAATGCAGAATCAGTATTTGAAAAACCACTTGGTTGTATGCTGCATAATTACCTCAAAATTGCCTGGCGGAATCTGGTTCGCAATAAGGTCTATTCCCTCATCAACATAGGCGGGCTGGCCGTGAGTATAGCCGTTAGTTTACTAATTGGTGCATACGTCTGGCACGAGACCCATTACGACCGATTTCATAAGAACGCGGAATTAATTTACCGGGTCACTACGCGAATTAAGGCTAGTGGTTCGAACGATGGAATTGCCCGTACGGGGGTTGAAGTAGGGCCAAACCTAAAGCGGAGCTATCCGGATGTGCGGGAAGTGGTTAGGCTAAAACCCGTACCCGCTACGTTGCGGAATGGCCTGGAGTTAGTAAACGAAAAAGGCGTATTTCAGGCCGATCCGACGGTGCTGACCGTCTTTTCGTATCCAATGGAACGAGGAGATAGTACAGCACTAAATCGGCCTAACAGCATTGTTTTAACCAACTCACTGGCCCGAAAATATTTTAGGTCGGCCAATCCGGTAGGGGAAATAATGCAACTCAACGGCGATGCTTATACCGTAACCGGAGTGTTAGCCGATGTGCCCTCTAATTCAGATTTATCCTTCACCGCGCTGACTTCGTGGCGAACTACCAAAGCTGAACGAGAGGACTGGCTTGATATGAATTGTTACACGTACCTGCTGTTTCACAATGCCCAGCAGGCCGCTGGTTTCGGACAAAAGCTGTCGCAGTTTGCCAACATGTATTTTGGCGCTAAAATTAAAGCGTTGGGGGTGTTCGATTTTGCCGTAAAAAATGAGATGCAGCCGCTTACTGACCTGCATTTTACGGAAAGCTTGACAGAAGACACACCCAAAGGGGATCGAACGGCGTTGCTGGTTTTTGCCGTGATTGCCGGATTGCTCTTACTGGTAGCCTGCATCAACTACGTCAATCTTTACGTTGCTCAGTCTGTTCATCGCCAAAAAGAAGTTGGTGTCCGGAAAGTGCTTGGTGCGGCAAAAGTGCAGTTAGTGCGGCAGTTTGTTGCCGAATCGGTGCTGCTTGTAAGCCTCAGTGCAGGACTGGCAATTGGTATTGCTCAGGTGGCAAGCCCTATTTTTGAGCAATTCACCGAAAAGCCTGACCTAGCGCTGACCGGCTGGAGTTGGCCACTTCCTTTGGGCATTGTAGTAATTCTGTCAATCGTAGGTTTGCTGACCAGCAGTTATCCTGCATTTTATCTGGCTCGCTTTGATCCCGCCCGGATCCTGAAACACACACCCGCTCGGATGCGTAAATCAATCGTAGGTCAGGGGCTGGTTGTTGCTCAGTTTAGTATCGCCATTGCGCTCGTAGCCGGTACGCTACTGATGCACAAACAGGTAACGTACCTTCGTACAACAAATCCTGGTTTCAATCGCGAGCAGTTGGTCATAGTTCAGGTACCGGACGAAGATGCCGTTCGACAGAAAATGAAGACGCTTCAACGAACTCTGACTGCGGACAGTCGCATCGAAGGGGTTTCAAGCGGCCACGTACCTGTTAATGCGGGTTTTAAAGCCTCTTTTGTCAAAGAAACTCCCGACGGGCAAAAAATGAACCTCTTCATCAATACCTTTCTCATTGATGAATCGTATCTCGATGTGTTAAAGCTCAAATTGGTAACTGGCCGAAACTTCACCGGCCCTACTGACCGGGAGCACAAGGTTCTAGTAAACGAAGCATTTGTTAAATGGATGGGCTGGACAGAAGCGGTTGGGCGAAAGATTAACCCATCTGTCAGCGATTCACTCACGGCTCGAGTCGTTGGGGTTGTCAAAGACTTTCATTATCAATCCTTACACCATACCATTGAGCCTGCCCTGATGTATTACGGCGGAGACCGCCCGGTATCGCTGCTGGTCCGGGTCAAGCCTGAGAATCTGCCTGTTGTTCGCCAGGCTTGGGAAGCTCTCGTTCCCGACCGCCCCTTTACCTACTCATTTCTAAATGATTCTTACGGCCAGCAGTATCGACAGGAAGAAAAGCTGATGACGCTGATTGGCTGGTTTTCGGCATTGACAATCCTTATTTCTTGCCTTGGCCTATTCGGCTTAGCTACGTTCATGGCCGAGCAGCGCACCAAAGAAATTGGCGTGCGTAAAGTACTGGGTGCGTCAGTGGCTGGTATTGTCGCCCTGCTCTCGAAAGATTTCCTGAAGCTGGTGTTGATTGCTATTCTGATTGCGTCGCCCATCGCCTGGTTTGCCATGAACTGGTGGTTGCAGGACTTTGCCTACAAAATTGACATCGAGTGGTGGGTGTTTGCGTTGGCGGGTTTGCTGGCGGTAGGTATTGCCCTGCTGACGGTGAGTTTCCAGAGTGTGAAATCCGCCCTGACGAACCCGGTCAAATCATTAAGAAGCGAGTAACGTAACGGACCATCATGCTAAGCAACTACCTCAAAATTGCCTTCCGCAACCTGTGGCGAAACAAAGTGTTCTCGGGTATTAATGTAATTGGCTTGTCGGTAGGCCTGGCTTCGTGCCTGTTGCTGTTCGTGTACATCGCCCATGAGCTAAGCTACG
>DATHAW010000734.1:0-12613 GCA_035296465.1 Spirosoma sp. | reverse complement strand
GAAACGGGGGCCTTAGGGACAGTAAAAGCAGTGTTTTTTAAAGGAAGCCACTACGAAGTCGAGATTGAACTGTCGCGCTACGTCTGCCTGCGCCTGCTCACCAACCGCAATGATCTGCAAAATGGGCAGCGGGTTGGAATACGGGTATTGGCTGAATCCGTCTGGCCGCTAAAAGACTGACCTGAGTAAACCCGGTGGCTCATTTCTGGTTATACGGGAAACTAAATCAGCAACACGTTATGGAATCCGGCGGAGGAAATCAGCATCAGAAAGAAGAACAGGGCGAGGGAATAGGCAAGTTAATCTCCATAGAAACCGAAAATGTCGATGCGTCGGGTGTCGACGATAATTCGACCGGAATGGGCAACGACGATTACCTCGGTCGCTCGAACAAAGAAGGTAAGGAAGAGGAATAAGGTGATACACGTAGTGGTGCAAGTAGTTTTGAAAAACCGTCAACACCACTACACGTATTACTTACATCATCCGTTTGATTAGTTGCTCGACCGAAATATTTTCGGCCTCGGCTTTGAAGTTACGCACAATGCGGTGACGTAAAATAGGAAGAGCCACTGCCCGAACGTCTTCGATATCGGGCGAGTATTTACCCGTCAGCAGGGCATTGCATTTAGCCGCCAGAATCAGGGCTTGTGAAGCACGGGGACCAGCGCCCCACTCCAGGTACTGGTTGGCATCGGCAGCACCCATCTCCGTATCAGGCCGTGTTTTATGAACGAGTTTAACAGCATATTCAACTACGTTGTCGACGACCGGTACCCGGCGAACTAACTGCTGAAACTCGCGGATTTCTTCTCCCGTCACCACCCGCTGCACCTCATATCGCTTGTCGGACGTAGTGCTTTTAACAATGTCTATCTCTGACTGGTAGGATGGGTAGTCCAAATAAATATTGAACATGAAGCGGTCCAGCTGCGCTTCGGGCAGCGGATACGTGCCTTCCTGTTCGATGGGGTTTTGCGTAGCCAGCACAAAAAACGGCCTCCCCAGGGAGTATTTACTGCCCGCAATGGTCACCGAGTATTCCTGCATCGCTTCGAGCAAAGCCGCCTGGGTCTTGGGTGGCGTCCGGTTGATCTCGTCGGCCAGGATGATGTTGGCAAAAATAGGTCCTCGGATGAATTTGAAATTGCGTTCCTGATCGAGTGTTTCGGAGCCGAGAATATCAGACGGCATCAGGTCGGGCGTAAACTGAATCCGGTTAAAATCCAGGTCCAGCGCACCGGCAATGGTCTGAATCAGCAGCGTTTTGGCGAGTCCCGGTACTCCCACCAGCAGGCAGTGTCCCTGGCAGAAAATGGCCGTCAGCAGGAGCCGGACCGTGTCATCCTGACCAATAACGACTTTGGAGATTTCGTTTTTAAGTTTCTGGTAAGAACTGGTAAGGGCTTCCGCAGCCGCAACGTCGGATGTATAAGGCACAAGAATTTATATTAATGTTGAATGATACATGATGAACGATAAAGACAGCAAGTCGCTGGCAATTTCATCATTCATCATGTATCATTCATCGTTTGTCATTCATTTAATTTCCGCTGCCCAGACTGGCTGCACTGCCCTGCGTTGTGCCGAAGATACGGCAACTCTGGAACTCGGGGTCAACGGTAATGTACACGTCGGCAACGGATTTGCGGAACCAGTCGTCAATGGCGCGGTTCTTTTTATTGGCCAGCACAATGCCCTGTAATTTTTCGAAGTCGGCCTTATAGTCGGCCGTGTGGGGAGCTACTTTGCTTTTGAAGTACAACAACCGTACGGCGCTCTTGCCATCTTCCGTACGGTAGGGTAGCGGAGCCGAAATGCCGCCTACCTGCATGGTGTCAAGCATTTGAAACATAGCGTATTCCATCGACCCATCCATGGCCAGCCGGCTGCTGCCCGTTTGTGGGTCGCGCAGCAATCCGCCTGCATCGGCCGTGGCCTTATCTTCGGAGAAATCGTGAGCGGCCTTCTCGAACTTCAGGGAGTCGATCGCAATCAGGTTTTTTAAACTGTCGAGGTAGCGCGTTGGTCCAGTCACGTCCAGCCGGTTGTAGTCCGGACGAAGCAGAATGTGGCGGGCATGGTACTCGGCACCGCGCGTTTCGAGCAGTTGAATCAGGTGCAGGCCAAAATCTGACTCCACTACGTCGGACATTTCGTTGGGTTTGAGTTTGAGGGCCGCTCCTTCAAAGGGTGCCACCATGGCTCCACGCTTCGCAAAGCCGAGATCGCCCCCATTGGGTGCCGAGCCAACGTCTTCCGAATTTTCTTTAGCGAGCTTGCCAAAATCTTCACCCTTTAACACACGCTCTTTGAAATCGAGCAGGCGCTGGCGCAGGGCTTCTTTCTGCTCTTTGGTTGGCTTAGCAAACCGAACGATTTGCCCTACCTCTACCTCGGCGGGCATGTAGGGCAGGCTGTCTTTGGGGATGGCATCGAAAAACTTACGAACCTCACGGGGTGTCACCTTCATATCGGTCGTTATTTTCTGCTGCATCTTCTGCACAATCTTCTGATCTTTTACCTGCTGCCGCAACTCGCTCTTTAGCATCTCCAGGCTCTTGCCATAGGCTTCGACGATGTTTTTGTCGGAGCCAAACTGCTGAACCATGTAGCTCATGCGCTGATCGAGTTCGTTGTCCACGATTTTTTCCTCGACAACCACCGAGTCAATATCGGCCTTAGCCAGCATCATTTTATTGACAACGAGACTCTCCAGCAACTGGCATTTGGGCGGGGGCGTCTGGTTCTGCCCAACGTATGATTGAACCGTTTCTTCCAGGTCAGACCGGAGAACGTAGTAGTTATCAACTTTTGCAATGATTTTATTCAGGCTAACGCCCTGGCCCTGTCCAAAAACGGGGACAGTCAGACACCAGCCAACCAACCCGATGAGCGTACTGCTGATTACTTTCTTCATGTGTTAAAGGTACGAAAGGAACGTCGTACACGCCTAAATTTAAGTTTTTTTAAGTGGGCCGGCCAGCTAGCTAAATGGGTTGCGGGTGACGAGCCTTTGACAAATGACAAACCTCGGTAGATTGCTAACCGCACTACATCTAATTAACGTTTCTACCCAGGACTTCTGCGCCTTACTGGTTTACTTCGCTAACTTTTTAATTTCCTCCTCATTGACTTTGACGGGGTACTTCTGCCGAAGCTGGGCCAGCCACTGTTTTTCCAGCACCGCCTGGTACTCGTTGATGACCGCACCGCGTGCCTCGGCAAATGTTTTTGCGCGGGCGGGTTCAACACGGACGATGGTCAGCGCTACGGCCCTGCCTGCCGGATGCAGAATCGTGGTGCCGGGTTTCCACGGGTCAACGCCATCGAGGTATGAATTCATGCCCCGCGTAAATAGCCCTTCCGTAATCACTATGGCCGGATTGCTGGCTGATGCACTTCCGGTTTCCTGTTGTAATCGGTCATTCAGTGCTCTGGCAACATCGGCCTTTGAACTGGAAAAATATTGAAACGTAACGGTGCGTTGCATGTAAGGGTCTTTGGAACCCTGTCTGGTTACACCCTGGTAGTCCTTCTCGGTAATGCGACTGAGCGATATACCATTTTGTTGCAGAAAACTTACCACAGCCCTGATGCGCCCGGCCGAAACCGAGTCGCGTTCTGCCAGATCGTGCGAGCCCGTTACCTCAACAACATAGTCAGGGTTGCGTATCAGCACCGTCAGCACATCCAGCAGGCTTTGATGCTGGCTGGCGGTGAGGGTAGTTTGGTTCCGATCATACACCAGGGCCGGGCCCGACCGCCGAAGCTGGTAGGGTGGTTTGCCGCTGAGCATGTCGGTGGCTTGTTTGAGTTGTGCGTCGTTCCGGGCAACAACGATGCTCGCCAGTGCCCGTTCGGCCAATTGGTAGCTGTCCTTATGCTGCTCGAAGTACGCTCGCTGACCCGTGGTATCAGCCATAGAACGCTCCCACACATGCTGCTCCATCATCTGAGAAAGCAGCACACCATCATGTATTTCGCTAATCAGGGCACGAAACTCCGGCGATTTCTTTTCCAGATTTTTTTCTTCGGTCGCAATCAGTCGATCACCTACGTAACGGTTAAAGAGCCGACGCATGGCCACGCCTGGCGATCCTGAAATGGCGGGTATCGTGCCGGAGGATGCCGCTCCCGTGGTCATAGCCGGATTGCGGGGCACTTGCTGCCGTTGTTGAACGTAGTCGAAAAACTCGTTGACGGTGTAAGACTGGTCGGCAATGGTCAGTATTGGCTTGTTCTGCAGGATGGGGTCAAGTGGCTCTGTGTAGCGCCACTTACCGCGTAGCAACGTACTGTCGGCTTTCTGAATGGCACTTTCAAGGACAGATTTGTTTTCAGTAACAACATACTCATTCAGTAGCCGCTGTATGGTCGACTGACGTAGCACGTCGGCGCGCGTATCGGTTGTCACCCGTTGGCGCAGCGTTGGGGCCAGATCGGCAAACGGAGCGATACCCCTCCGCTCGATAAGTTTGAGAATATGCCAGCCGTAACTGGTACGCACAGGTTTTGAGAGGTCGCCGGGCCTGGCAAGGGCAAAGGCAACTTCTTCAAACGGGACCACCTGCCGACCAGTTTCAAAGCCGGGCAGCACCCCGCCGTTAGCTCTGGATGTTACGTCGTCAGAGACTTCCCGGCATACTGTTTCAAATGGTTCTCCCTGCTGTAAACGGGTGTAGGCAGCATCGATGCGCGCCTGGGCTGCTTGCTGCCCTCGTTCGTCGGCCCCCTCACCAATCCTAACCAGAATGTGAGCCACACGTACGGTTCCCCGCGCTGGCCGACGGTCGTTGACCAGCACAAGGTGATAGCCAAACCGTGTCCGGACGGGCATGGATACGGTGCCGACCGGCGTAGTATAGGCGGCCGTTTCGAGTGGGTAAACAACTGAAAATGCGGTGAAATACCCTAGGCTGCCACCAGTTGACACCGTAGTGATGTCCTGCGAGTGTTCGCTGGCCAGTTTGGCAAAGTCTTCGCCCGCCAGCGCCCGCTGGCGAAGGGCGAGGGCTGCCTGGTAAGCCGCCAATGTATCGGCCGGGTCCGCGTCCTCAACTACCGACACCAGGATATGCGATGCGTTGACCTCCTGCTGCATTCGTTGATACGCTTCAGCGGTCAGTGATTCCACCAGCACTTTGTCGGTCAGGTATGACTGCGCTAGTTGCTTACGATAGGTAGCCATCTCCTCCCGAAACGCTTCTGTGGTGTCGCGCTTTTCGTCTTCGGCCGCCACCACCTTCAGCTTTAGGTTGGTGTATGCATCAAAATACTGATTGACATCCGTGTGCTGGGTCGAATCCGATGACAACTGATTTTTTGTGAACGACTGAAAGAAATCGTCAGTGGTGAAAACCCTGTTTCCCAACGATAGGATAACCGGGGGGGCGGGCGTTTGCTGAACCACGGGCGCGGCCGTTTTACAGGCTGCCAGGAGGCAGGTCAGCAAAAAACAGCCTGTTAATTGGCGCATGGACTTGGAATTACTGATTTTAGATTAACTCAAAAACCCATTCGGGGCTAAAAACATTCGCTACGTGCCTAACGGCCTGCTGCGGTGCTTATTGGACGAGGGCTGCCATTACCAGTTCGTTACGTCTATTGCCAACTTGATGCAGGCTGCTAATTCGTGGTAGACTGTGTGTTCGTATCCTCATTGATTTACCTCTTGTAATACCTCCACCCCCGTATTCAGCCCACACAACCTGCCCTGCTCGTGATAGTGAAACAAGGTTTCGGTGCTTATCTCACCGTTTGTGGCGACGGAGCGGAAGAGCTTAGTATCATACATAGGTCAGACGGTTGGCTCCTGCTGGCTAAGACAATGAAAACTGCCGAGTCCCCACACAATATCGGTTGAGTCGATACCCACGATTTTTCGGTCGGGGAAGCACTGGCCAATGATGTCCAGGGCCGGTTGGTCCTTGTTGCAGCGGAACGTTGGCACGATGACCGCTCCGTTCGTGATGAGAAAGTTCGCGTAAGACGCCGGTAACCGAAGCCCCTCGCTGACAATCGGGTCGGGCATGGGCAACTCGACAACAGTGAGCTGTTTGCCGTTCAACAGGCGCATAGCGTGCAGTTCTCGGTGAATATCCTGCAAAAATGGAAAGTTGTCGTCATTTGGATTGGTTTCATAAGCCGCAATGACGGTGTCTTCGTTCACAAACCGCACGGTGTCATCGATATGGCCATCAGTGTCGTCGCCTACAATGCCTTCTTCTACCCACAGCACCTGCTGAACGCCGTAATAATCGCACAGGTAACGCTCGATGTCTCCCTGCGTCAGGTGGCTGTTGCGGTTTTGATTGAGCAGGCAGGCCCGGCTGGTAAGTACCGTTCCTGCCCCATTAAATTCTACGGAGCCACCTTCCATAATAATGCCGGGGGTCACGTAGTCGAGCTGACGGTAGTGCGCAATCTGCACCGGAATTAGGTCGTCGCGGTCGTAGGGCGGGTATTTGTTCCCCCAGGCATTGTAGCCCCAGTTAACGATCATGCGCTGCTTTTTTTCGGGATTGATTAAAAAAGCGGGCCCATGGTCGCGGCACCATGAATCGTTGGTAGGGTGGGGCAGGAGCATAATACGGCTCATATCGGCACCGGCCAGCATCAGCCTTAGTTTAGCTGCCTGTATCACCGTTTCGTTATGCGCGTTTATGCAGACCTGCTCACTTTCGGCGATGGCCCTGATAAACTCGATATAAGCAGGGAACATCAACTCCTGCCGTTCGCGGGTCCACGAAGCTTCGGTATGTGGCCAGCTTAGCCAGGTCGCTACGTGCGGATGCCACTCGGGTGGAAAGAAAAAGCCCATTTCTGCGGGCGTAAGCCTTGTTTCTGAAGACGCGTTCAACGGTTGAGCGGTTGAAATTGACATAAATTTATCCCACAAAGCTACAACAATTGGGTAGGCCAGCGGACCGTTTCGGGCGTTAAGCTGCTGGTAATAGTGCTCGTACCCCATCAACCGTCAGGCCGGTGAAGTCATTGATAATTAATGCTGCACCAGTATCGGCCAGTTCCGTATGGGTATGGGTCGTAGCCAGCGCAACAACGCTCATGCCTGCGCGCAAGCCAGCTTCAATGCCCGCCAAAGCATCTTCAAAAACAACGCAGCAGGCCGGATCGATGCCCAGCCGTTGGGCGGCTGTCAGGTAAATTTCCGGGTTGGGCTTGCCATGCCGAATCATTCCGGCGTCGACAATGGCATCAAAATATGGACGTAGTGGCAAGCCATCGAGCGTAAAATCAACGTTACTTACCGGAGCCGACGTACCCACCGCCAGTTTGATGTTCTCCGCCTTTAGTTTATCCAGAAACGCCAGTAAACCGGAAGTGGGCCGAAGATAGGGGGCGTACAACTCCCGGTAAATCTGTTCTTTCTCCTCCGTTAGTGTGGCCAACTCGTTTGCGATAATAGGCCGACCAAATACGTAGGCCATGGCGTCGGCCGAAATGCGCCCATTGATATTAGCAACGTATTGGTCTTTGGTGAGCGGGAAGCCATGGCGCCGGGCAAACTGAAGCCAGGCGTTTATGTGGAATTCTATGTTATCGACTAAAACGCCGTCCATATCGAAAAGGGCGGCAAATTGAGAATTGAGCATAAGAGGAGAGGTTGTAGCAGAGGACAAAGAAAGGAGTTTATGGCAACCCAAAGCTGATAATCAGGAACACTGGATGATTAAATTGATAAAACTCAACGTAGCGCCAACGAGTTAAGCGAACATGATGTCAATTGAATTATTACCCGCAGCCATTGACAGGCTGCTGAAAGAAGGCCATCCGCCGGCCGACACCCTGCAACAGGTTGTGCAATACGTTGGCACGGCACTGAACGCCGACCGATGTTTTTTGTATGTCCGGCAGCCCGATCAGGCGCGCGGGCGATCTGCCTTTTGCTGGCGAAAAAACGATCAGGTCCCCAATAAAAACACCATCCAGCCAGATTGGCAACCCGACACAACTGATTTACCCGCCGAGGATCCGTTAATTCGGGCCGGTTTGAATATGCAGCCTTCGGTATATGTAGATGATGTAGAAACCGCAGGCCCCAATGTCTTGAACCAACAATTTGAGCAGGAAACATTTGGCCACCGGGCGTTAATTCATGCTCATATTCAACGGGATAATCAACTGTGGGGAATCTTGCAGCCGGCTGTTTTTGGGCACCCCCGCCACTGGACGGATGAAGAAAAAAGGCAGATTGAGGCTATTCTGCCGCGTCTGCAACCCATGATTGCAGCGTATGTCGGGTCTGTTTAAGAGGGCAAAAGGGCTGCGTCACTAGATAACACATCGCCCGCCAGCGTAGCGGCTTCATGAAGAAGCTCCGTTGCAATCAGTTCATCGGTAATGTCTTCAATCCGTTCATCGAACACGTCCAGATCAATTTCTGGCGTCTGGTTCATACCCAGCAAAAATCGCCCCACGTAAAGTAGATTGAGCGAAAAGCGAAGTTCGGGCAGAACGTGGCTATGGCGGGTTTGCAGATCGGCTGGTGTCATAGCAGATGAACAACCGACCTACTCATATCGGTTCGTTTGGAGAGGATAGCCAACTCAGTAATACTTATAACATCTTAATTTTCATATTTCGAAAATAAATTGGCGCACCGGCATGTTTGCCCTGTAAGCCGATAAACCCACGCAGCGGCAATTCGGCAGCAGGCTTATTAAGCCACGCCGGTATGTCGGACCCATCGGGATTCTTCTTTGCTGACGTAAACAGGGCTAAATCGATGGTGTTGACCAATTGATTGTTAAGGACAATATAAATCATTTTTCCCTGACAGGTCACCGTGTAGCGGTTCCACTCACCAGGCTTTTTGACTAGGCTTTTTGTAGGGGCTTGATGGCCAAAAAAAGCCCCACATTGCCAGTTCTTGGGCGATTCGGCCCATTGTTTAGCATAGTCATCGGTAATTTGTATTTCAACCGAGTTTGGAATCCAGTTGGTGGTATCACTGCAATGGATTACAACGCCACTATTGGTGCCTTCAGCAGTTTGAAACAAGAGATCCAGGACAAAATCGTCGTAGGGCTGGGCCGTCCAGATGGTTTTGTCGGCGCTGGCCGTCAGGACGCCCTCCGTCATGGTCCAGACGCCTTTAGGAAAGGCTGCGTCGGAGAGGTCAGTTTCAAAAAGAGGCTTCCAGCCAGCCGTATTTGTGTTAGGATGGCCTTTAGGTGGCCCCTGTGCAAACGAATACGCTGTTAAACACAGGAGTACGAACGAAAAATAGAAGGTCTTTTTCATGCTGGTTATAATGACGAACAGATGCTGCTTTTAAAGCAAAGTTGAAAAAAGTTAACGTAGTGATAGTAACAATGCGCTGGTAAAGTTGAATCACCAGCTATAGTCAATGCCTCATAAACGAGTAGGGAAACCTGCCCAAGATAGCCATTAACTACCATATATTGCCGTTGTGATGGCTGGATAATGGTCATACATTTTGGGTCAATGGTAACGCAAATCTCATTTGTACTTAAGGGCGCTACGTATTTGCTGAAACAACTTCGTTTTTGACTGAGCAGTGAGTAACCTCCAGATGCTGGAACCGGATTCATATTTGTGAATGTATCTTAACAGAAAGCCCGCCCCACATTACGGGGCGGGCTTTCTGTTAAGATAGGATCAACATTGCGGGTTAGACCAGGGCTGCTTCGGCCGCGGGCGCCCATTGAGTATCGCCTTGCCGAAAGCTTTTCATGATCCAGCCACCGCCAATCACATCATCCCCTTCGTAGAAGACGGCAGCTTGTCCGGGTGCAATAGCCGACACACCTTGGTGGAACAGGACTTCTATGTTTCCCTCTCTTTCCGAAATCGTTGCCGGTGTACCCACGTCTTTGTACCGTACTTTGGTAATGGTTTCCAATATCCCACTAATGGCAGGGTATTTTTGTAGGTTCAGTTTGCTCACAATCATGCCATCGCGGAACAGGTCTTTGTCCACACCAAGCACAACCTCGTTGGTGTCCTTACGAATCTCAGTCACGAACATAGGTTGCCCAAATGCCATACCAAGACCTTTCCGCTGACCAATAGTATAGAATGGGTAGCCCTCGTGTTTGCCCAGAATTTTCCCCGTGCTTTCATGAATGAAGTTACCCCCTGCTACCTCTGTTTCAAGATCCGGAATGCGCCGTTTCAGGAAACCGCGGTAATCGTTGTCGGGAACGAAACAGATCTCGTAAGACTCCGATTTTGTGACGAGTTCCATGAAACCACGGTCGGTGGCCATGTCTCGAATTTCTGATTTGCGCAGATGCCCCAGTGGTAGTTTGGTCCGGCTCAGGCTTTCCTGCGACACGCCCCACAGTACGTAGGACTGGTCTTTAAGCGTATCAACGCCTTTTGAAATTACGTATCTCCCGTTCTCTTCCCGGATATGGGCGTAGTGACCCGTGGCAATAGACTCGCAGTTGAGCCGGTCGGCCCGGCGGAGCAGCGCATCCCATTTAATGTGGGTGTTGCACATCACACAGGGATTCGGCGTGCGGCCTTCCAGGTATTCACCGGTAAAGTGATTGATAACGGCATCGCCGAACTCTTCGCGAATATCGAGGATGTAGTGCGGGAAGCCGAGTTCAACGGCAATGTTGCGGGCGTCGTTGATGCTGTCGAGACTACAGCAGCCAGTTTCTTTTTTTGTCCCACCCGAGGAGGCATAATCCCATGTTTTCATGGTCATGCCAATAACTTCGTAGCCTTGTTCGTGCAGCATGACGGCTGCCAGCGACGAGTCGATGCCGCCACTCATGGCGACCAGAATGCGTCCGTGTTTGCTCATTATTTGGTCCGTCGAAACGGCGATCTGCGAGGGTTAAAAGCCCTCCGATTTGGTAAGAAAAGGCACGCTACCTTATAATAGCGTGCCACAAATTTACGAACAGTCAACGAGACGATTTTAGTTTCGGTCTACCCATGCACCATTCTTAAACACTCGCTCAGAGTCAGTATGGCCTACAGGTTCAAATAAATCTGTATACGTATACTTGGTGTCTTCCCTGTATCTTCGCGCTTGTACTACGAAGGCCTGACTACTGCTGGCTGCTCAATAAACCCATGGCCCTGAAAACCCTCGTCAAAATTTCCAACGTTACCAACCTGAGTGATGCCCGCTACTGCGCCGGTATGGGGGTCGATATGCTTGGCTTCTCAATGGACACCGATTCGCCGTACTACGTCGATCCTGCAAAATTCGCGGAAATTAGGGCGTGGGTTGCCGGTGTGCTGATTGTAGGAGAAACGACATCTACTGATACGGACACTATTGAGCAGATGCTCGACAGCTATCAGCCCGACTTGTTGCAGGTGGAGGAAGCCGCCATGCTGCCGTATCTCAGTACGTTTGGGAAAAGCCCCGATGGTCTGCGGCTGATACTCCGTGTTGACCTGTCCCGACTGACGCTCGATCAACTCGATACGTTATTTCAATCCGGTTCAGCCGGGGCGGAGTACGTAGTGCTGGAAAGCAACAGCCCACTGCATCTTGACGATGACCTCAAGGCCACACTCCAGCGTCTGGCGAGCCGCTATCCGGTGTTGCTGGGTACGGGTATCTCGGCCGACAACGTTCACCATCTGCTGACCAATCTGCCGGTGCGGGGTATTTCTCTCAGCGGTGGCTATGAAGAACAGCCCGGAAACAAAGAGTTTGGCGAGTTAATGGATATTCTGGAAGCAATTGAAGAAGATTAAGTCGTTGTCAGCTACGCATTTGCTGTTACTGGCCTTTGTTACGTACCATATTGATTACAAGTGGGCGCTTGTAAATTATCGACTACTGTGTATAACCTACTATCATTGAAAACATACTTCCATCAATAGCCGCGTCCATCTGTCCAGTTCTGTTTCCACAGAATACGGCAACCTGCTACGTTTGTTACGGTTTTAGATATAAAAGGCCATGAAACAACGACTAGAGCGTATCTCCGACGAAGCCATGATTGGGGGCG
This sequence comes from Spirosoma sp., assembly GCA_035296465.1. Classification (GTDB taxonomy): domain Bacteria; phylum Bacteroidota; class Bacteroidia; order Cytophagales; family Spirosomataceae; genus Spirosoma. The sequence continues at coordinate 641 of DATHAW010000734.1, read as the reverse complement.
TATGTGCGGGCTTAGCCCATTATTTCGGATTAAATCGCACGGTGGTGCGACTGATTTTTTTGATCGGCATTCCACTGCCGGGTTTTCCTGCTCTGGTGATTTACGCTATCTTGTGGATTGTCATGCCGAAGCAGCCCCATGGTGCCTCAGTCAACCAATTAACCGTGTATTCAAATCCCGTTTTCTCTATGAATCCTTACAACCCTAACCAACCGGCATCACCCGACCGGGGTCTTATTGGCGGAGCCATTCTTATTCTGCTCGGTGTCATGTTCCTCATCGACCGCTATTTCGATATCGACTTTGGCGACCTGTGGCCGTTTATTCTGATCGCTTTTGGTTTGTGGCTGATCTTTCGCGACCGGATCAGGACGCCTTTTGATCAGAATAACACCAACACGCCGAACGACCTGAACAATCCCAACAACCCACTATAATCATGCAACGCCGAAACGGATTATTCTGGGGAATATTTCTGCTTACGTTTGGGGTCTTGTTTTTGGCCCGGCGGGCGGGTTGGCTGGACGTAGACTGGCACTCACTGGTAAACTTGTGGCCGGTGCTGCTGATCCTGGCCGGTATCAACATGATCCTGGAACGGCGCCGGAACAGTGCTGCTTTCATCACTACGATCATGCTGG
>DATHAW010000733.1:0-3366 GCA_035296465.1 Spirosoma sp. | reverse complement strand
CTTTTGCATGGTTTTCTCTATCGCAGCCCACGTACAAATCGACGTATCGTTTCGCGGTAGATCTGCTCCGATTTTTCGAGTGGTTGCTGGTCTTTCATAAACATGGCCAGCATAATAATTCCATGTGACATAGACCACCACTCAAAATACAGGCGCTGAATACTTTCCTTCGCCTTGGGAATGAACGAGAAGATGATCTCACAAACGACGTCACTAACGGCCTGCATGTCGTCGGACTGATGGGCGGGCATTGTACAGTACGCTCCGTCCAGATTATACATAACCTGATACACCTCCTGATGCTGGCGCGAAAACTCCCATTGTATCAGCGATATTTCGAACAGCCGTTTTTCGGGGTCGCGGTAGAGTTTTACGATCCGGTCATACTCCATGCGCAGGTGCCGGAATCCTTCGTTGCGGATTTCGTTCAGCAACACATCCTTGCTATTAAAATACTCATAAACAATAGGGGCACTGTATTCAATGGCATCGGCAATCTTGCGCATCGAAACGCCTTGCCAACCCTCGCGCCGGGCAATATCTTTCGCTGTTAACAGAATGCCCGTGCGGGTATGCTCGCGGGAACGAGGTTTACGCTCGACAATTTCCATAAATAATAGGTCTTCAACGGTTGGTTAACGGTGTTAAACCGTCTGAAAATTACGTAATTGTTTCGAAAACCGCTACGAAAAATATAAATTTTACAAGAATATTGTAATATTTTCATAAAGCCAACCCGATAAAGCTTATGGGCTGTGCTATTTTGCTCAATTTATTGACTAAACGGTTTATGACCTTAGTAATCAACGGTTATATTTTTTCAGCCACTATCCAGACGGCCTCATCACCCAGCGCGTAGGCATTACCGTCCACCGTACCGTAGCAGTCGATTACGTCAAAGCCGGCTTGATTGAACAGCCAGTTTAATTCGGCTAGTGTGTATACGTAGTGTTGTGCCAGCCGGGTCTGGGCGACACCATCGCGTACGTAGGTCAGGTGGGAATCGATCCGGCTTTCCAGCGGGTCATAAACGTTCTCGACTAGAAACAAAATACGCTGGCTGTCGTCGTCCCCAATGGGTTGCCAGTTACGGGCCTGGTAGTCGGGCAATACCGATTCGGCAATCATCTCCGAATGGGCCAGAAACCGTCCGCCCGGCTTGAGTAATGAACCGATGCGGGTCATAAACGCCAGCATGTCGGTCCGGGGAAAGAAGCTAAAGCTATTGCCCAGGCAGTAAGCAGCATCGAAAGGCGTGTCTGCAGACAGATCGGTGTCGGTCAACGCTAAAAAATCGCCCTGTACAGCGGTTAACGGCATTTTTCCAGCATGGGCACGCAACTCCATGATTGACTCTTCCGATATATCGACGCCTGTCAGGCGGGCACCCATCCGGGCAAGTGGCAGAGCGTGACGTCCATAGCCACAGAATACGTCGAGCACCCTGTCGCCCGGTCCGAACGCCAGGGTCTCAACCAGCAGTTCGAGGTCCAGATGCGTCTGCTCATCCGTTTGGGCAGTTTTCCAGGCCTCCTGCGGCAACCCATGAAAAAAAGTATGGTACCAGGCCATAGATCGACTGATCAGTGATGCGTGAGGGGACTAACCGGCCAGTAGACCTATTTCCTACTCTACACATCGCGAATGATTAGTTTAGTGCAGCCAGTGTCTCCTGAATAGCCCTAAAGTTGGGAACTTCGCCTGCGTTGTCGAGCACTTCGGCATATTGAACAAGGCCGTTTCTGTCGATCACGAAAGCGGCCCGCTTGCTTACGCCACGCATTTTCATGGCGAAGGTTTCGTACAAGGCGTTATAAGCCACTGATGTTTCCTTATTGAAATCGGAGAGCAGATCGAAGGGCAGTTTTTGCTGCTCTTTAAACACCGCCAGCGTATACGGTGAATCGACCGAGATAGCCAGGATGGTGGCATTCAGCGACGTGTACGTTCCAATCGTATCCCGCATTTCGCACAATTCGGCCGTGCAAACGCTGGTAAAAGCCATCGGAAAGAACAGGACAACTACGTTTTTATCACGCAGATCGGTCAGCGATATTTCTTTTTTATCACTGTTAAATAAGGCAAATTCAGGCGCTTTCTGTCCGGGTTGCAGCATACTTGATTTTTGATTTTAGATTTGTGCGTGTCGATTTTAACTCAATTGAAATCGAGAGGGCGAAATTCCGAAAAACGCCTGTCAATCCAAGCCAATATTTCACAAAACAAGCCACAAGCTGGCTTTGATCATCTATGCAACGATACTGGGGGGTCGATCTGGGCGGCACCAAAATTGAAGGGGTCGTATTAGCCATCGAAACCGGAGCGGCCTTCTCGCCGGATGCCGTCTTACTGCGCAAACGGGTCGATACGGAAGCCCATTTAGGCTATGACCACATTCTGAGCCAGATTGTGCGGCTCATTGATTTGCTCAAAGCCGAAACCGGCCTGACGCCCGAACGGATTGGTTTTGCCACGCCCGGCACGAACAATCCGGCTACCCAGACCATGAAAAACAGCAACACGACGGTGCTCAACGGCAAACCCATGAAACAGGACCTGACCCGGCGCCTGGGCGTACCGATTGAGTTGGCCAACGATGCCAACTGTTTTGCCCTGGCTGAGGCTACGCTGGGTGTGGTACCCGACGTATTGCCCACGTACCAGACGGTCTTCGGCGTCATTATGGGAACGGGCGTTGGCGGGGGCGTTGTGGTGCGTAACGCCGACAAACCCGACAGTCCGGCTTTCGTGCTCAACGGGCTGCATGGCATTGGGGGAGAATGGGGCCATAACATCCTCGAATAAAACGGCTCACCCTGCTACTGCGGCAAACGAGGCTGCGTGGAGCAGGTTATTTCCGGTCCGGCCCTGCAACGGTTTTACGGGCAGATTAGCAGTGAAGAACGGACAATGAAAGAAATTATACAACGGCATCAGGATGGCCGGGACCCGTTCGCCAGCCAGACCGTCGACCGGCTACTGGAGTACTTTGGCCGGGGCATCTCGACCATCATCAACGTATTGGACCCCGATGCAATCGTACTGGGTGGAGGTGTCGGCAATGTCGATCTGCTGTATACGGAAGGCGTTGAGCGGGCCAGAAAGTACGTATTTAACAAGGGTGAAGTGAACACAAAATTTCTCAAACCTAAATTAGGCGACAGTGCCGGCGTGTTTGGAGCGGCCATGTTATGAGACTGACCGACGTAAAGGAATCGGGCCAGTTGCGTTTTTTGGCATGGTCTATCCGGCGTTTTTTACCACGTAGCCGTTTTGTCTGTTAGTCCTTAGTTTCTCAACCCTCCTGAACCGTCCACACTGTCATAAAAAATGAGCAGCCAATTCGCTGCTCCTTTTTTATCCGCT
>DATHAW010000732.1:0-5829 GCA_035296465.1 Spirosoma sp. | reverse complement strand
TCAGGTAATCGCGCACAGACTGCGGCAATTTATCCTGCGCGATTGCTGTCCCAGCTCCCTTCAGACCACGGCGACCTTTTCCGCCCCGTCCCCCTTTTCGCTCCAGCAGATTACCCGTCGCGTCGAAGTTAAGGTGAATCCGATTGCCGTTCTGAGTGATGCTTACTTCATAGTAGAGAACTACTCCGGCAGCATCAGCGGCTTGCTGAGCCATCCCAAAAGTATACCCAGGGTAGGTAGCCGTCAGGTATTCCTGAACCTTAGCCGGCAGTTTGTCCTGCGTGATGGTTGTTTCATTGGCATCCTTCGGACCAGGACCACCCTTACCACCCCGGCCAGGCTGCAAAGCACCATTAGCATCGAAATGCAGGTGATACCGAACGCCCCCCTGCTCAATCACAACGGCGAAGAACGTAGCACCCGCGCGGTCGGTACCCTGTACCCCCTGTACGAACGAGAAACCTACGTATGTCTTGCTCAAATAGTCGCGCACGGTTTGGGGTAACTGATCCTGCGTAATGACGGTGCCTTTGCCAAATCCGTCGACCGCTGAGCCCCTGGCCGAAGCGGCCGTTGTCTGATCGGTAGGCTGCACCCTGTCTTTGTTACAGGCCGTCAGCAGAGCCACTACGGCCATACCCATCATAATTTGCTTTTTCATAGTGAATTAAGAAAACATAAATTAAACGTTAACGATATGAGTAAACGACTAATCAATAAGCTTTCGGTTTATGGTTTGCACAGTAACGATTGTAGGAGCTGACTGATAGAAATCGAACAAGGCATGGCTAATCAATTCATGACTAATGGCATTGAGGTGTTCATTATCATCCGTCAGAAAATACTCGTCGCGCGGTTGAACGATGTTCTTTGTATCGAACACACTAAATCCCTGAGTGGGGCCCTCTTCCAGCAACACCGACCGGCTTCTTGCTCTCATCCACTGCTCCAGCGATGACCGGCATGGAAACGGGGTCATCAATATTACTGTATGGCGATAAGGCCGCAACAGGTTCAGGAGTTGCGCCAGTTGGCCCGGACAATTAACCGTCGAAAAAACTGACGCAGCCAGATCGAACCAGGTTTTCCCAATAGCGTTAACCCGCTTTAGTAACCCGGCGCGTTCCGCCGGTTTATGTCTCACCCCGGCGGGCTGGCTTAGGATTGGCAACAAAGGACTTACCATGACTTCCATTGAGCTACTGTCAGGTATACCCCGTTGAATAATATCGGGGCCGAGTTGCAGCAGAATCAGATCGTACTGATTAAGCGGCAACCGAGCCAGCATTGTGGTCATTTCCGATACTGTCAGATGCACGTAGGCCTCAATGGTTACCGACCGGCCCGTTCGACTCAACTGACGAATTAAATGGCCGGGGTAGCCTAATTGACCCACCGGCAACCCATATCCATAAATATGACTGTCACCTACTAATAAAATTTTCATCACCCTGCACAACGGCGCATATCCATCCGTTTTCTGACCATACGACAATGAACGTGTAAACGTGGCAGACACCAAAAATTTAGGCTGGAAGGGACACATGCAACGTTCTCAACCAATTTGGCGTACTACGTTTATCATATGGGCCATCCTCAAAATCTGATTGAACCGTGTTCTTCAAAAAGACGGCTACCTTCACCGACAACGATCTCCCGAGCATCATTCGGGCTTGTCGTGTCAATGATCCACGGGCGCAGCGAACGTTGTTCAAGCAGTTTTTCGGATACGCTAAAAGTATTTGTCTGCGCTACACATCCAGTTCCGAAGAAGCAGAGGATGTCCTGAATGAAGGCTTTTTGAAAGCTTTTCAGCACCTGGACAAATATGATGAGACATTGCCGTTCAAGGCCTGGTTACGGACTATTCTGGTTAACACAGCCATCAGCCATTACCGACGAAACAGCCGATTCGACCAACATACCTCCCTGGACGAAGGCGAGCAGGTGGCCTTCAATGACGACATAGTAGAAAAAATGGCGGCCGAAGAGATACTGGCGCTGGTTCAGCAACTTAGCCCTACGTATCGAACCGTGTTTATGATGCACGTTGTGGACGGTTATACCCTGCACGAGATAGCCGGGTTACTCGAACATAACGAAGCAACGGTGCGATCAAACTTTGCCCGAGCGCGTCAGAAACTTCAGGTACTCATTAAAGAGGCTTACCCATTCCGCACACAAGGCGGCACTACCGCTCCAATCCGAAACTATGAAAACTGACCGTTTCAGCGACAGTATCCGGCGGAAACTGGAAAGTATCCGTCCGGATTTTAAGGAGAAAGACTGGGCACGAATGCAGGCTACGCTGCTACAGCATACTACTCCGCCCCCACCTGGCTCACCAACAGGATTTCAGCCGGTTGCTGGCAGAGACTGGTGGACCCAGCCTTGGTTACTGGCAGCCGCCGTCATTACGGCCGTACTGGTTGGCATTGCCATCTGGCAGCGGGCACAGATCAATGACCTCCGCCAGACAATAAGCCAGTTAAGCGGGCAGAAAACAGCGCCCCTGCCGCGCCAGGCGCCTGCGGTAAAAACTGCTCCCAATACCGCCCCCCCCCTTACTAAGCGGCAAACTGACCGACGTAATGCTCAAACGAACAGCCCGCAGACTCAGTCAACCAATCAGAATATAACAACAGTCACTCGACACGATACAGTCTACATCACGCGGTATGTCTCCGTGCCCGCCAGCCCTGCACGAGGCCGAACAACACAAGAATTAGCAGACCGCTCCGAAGTTCAAACGGGTGACAAAGACGCTACGGACCACGTTGAATCGCTCGCAAAAGTGCAGCCGCAACAACGCCAAACCAGCCGATCAGCATCGGGTCAACGCAATGACGTAGCGGATGATACGTCGTCAGTTTCAACCGGTACGACAAATTATGTGACGGATGCCAAAACGAATGGCAAGAACAACCGTGCTGAATCGACAAGTCGGCCTGGCCGCTCCATAAACCAAAAAACCGATATGTCATCAAAGGATATGACGACGCGTAACGCACCGGTCAAAAAAAGGCGGTCATCGGCTTCGGCAACTCTAGATGACGTAGTGATTAGCGATGGGGCAACTTCAACGTCAGCGGCTCCTGCACAATCGGCGGATGTAAACGTAGCGTTGGAGACAACGCGTGCGTCAGCGTCGAGTTATGAATTAATAACGAGCCGGCCGATAACGACAAAGGACACCGATTGGAGTAAAGCCTTATCTTATCGGGCCGGGCAGCTACGACCTGCCCGGACGACGGGTGTGGATGTACAGGCGGCCCCCGAAAGTCAGCCCAACAGTCCGGTAGCGTTTGGTTTTCGGATTGGTGCCGGAGCAGAAACTATGCGTTCTGTGCGGAGTGGCGGTGTGTTGGGCGAACTCCTGGTTGGCAAGCACCTGACGTTGGGCGTGGGTTTGGGGTTGGCCTCGTTTGCTGGTGGAACATTTATCACCGACGAGGACTTCAACCGAAAAAAGCGGCAGAACTTTCGGCTCAACTATGTCCGTGGTATTGATCCACGTAGCGAAATTCTTAACATTGGAACGCATACCGAACGCCTGCTGATTCCCATAACGGTAGGCTACAGAATTCCAGTTAGCCAAACCATTAGCTTGCTACCTTCAATTGGCACTACGTTGAATCTTAATACGCATGAGTATGTGACCTTTACGTATCGCCAGCCATTTCACAGGAGGTTTGAAGCAGCCAGTTACCGTATTTTTAGGCAAGCGAATCTAATGAACTCATTGAATTTCGGCGCAGGGGTTGAGTGGAAACAAAACCACTGGGTATGGCAGGCAGGACCAGTTATAACAATCCCGGCTAAGCCCGATCCAAACTGGAAGGAAGGCACGACAATAGGCCTGCGGGCGCGGTTGTTTTATCAGTTTTAAACGGGTTGGTAGGTCCAGAAAACAATGTCGCTTCACGGACCTACTAACCCGTTTTACTTTGCCGCCACCCGCCAGATGCGCCCGGCAGCATCATCGGCAACCAGCAGCAACCCATCCGCTAACACGGCTACCCCAACCGGACGGCCGTACACATCCTTGTCTTTACCCGTTACAAAACCCGTCAGAAAATCTTCGGGTTTGCCCGGCTTGCCGTTCTCAAACGGTACAAACACAACTTTATAGCCCGAAAATTCAGACCGGTTCCACGAACCATGCTGCCCAATGAAGGCGCCGTCATGGTATTTAGCCGGGAACGTAGTACCGTCGTAAAACACCAGACCTAGCGAGGCAGTATGGGCACCCAGCGGTACATCGGGCATTACGGTTTTCTTTACTAAATCCGGCCGTTCACCTTTCCTTCGCGGATCTTCATTCTGGCCGTAATAGGCATAGGGCCATCCGTAGAAAGCGCCCTCCTTCACACTTGTCAGGTAATCAGGCACCAGGTCGTCGCCTAATTCATCGCGCTCATTTACAGCCGTGTATAGAGTTTTTGTCGTTGGTTGCCAGTCCATACCAACCGGATTCCGTAGTCCAGTGGCGAATACGCGCTCTCCCGTACCGTCCGGATTAATTTCGAGGATGCAGGCCCGGCGTACTTCATGCTCCATCCCATTTTCGCCAACGTTGCTTCCTGACCCCACTGAGATGTAAATTTTTTTGCCATCCGGGCTGGCCAGCAGATTTCGCGTCCAGTGATTATTATAACCTCCGGCAGGCAGGTTCATAATCTTCTGACCGGCGGCAGTCATTTTCGTCTGGTCGGGCTGGTAGGGAAACCGCAGCAACCCATCAGTATTGGCCACGTAAAAACTGTTGCCCAACATCAGCATTCCAAACGGCTGATTTAAGCCGGTCAGGAATGTCTCACGCAGGTCAGGTTTGCCATCCTTGTCAGTATCGCGCAAGAGCGTAATGCGGTTCGCACTTTCGCCGGAAGGCTGCGATTTATTTTGGCCCGTAACGACAGAAGTGACCTTTTTCTTAACGGTCTTCGGCTCCGTATTTGCTTCGGCCACGAAGACATCCCCATTGGGGGCAACGTAGAGCCAGCGTGGACTAATCAGGTCGCGGGCAAATTCAGTAACCGTGAAACCAGCCGGGGCGGTGGGTGTTTTGCCTGCCGGCCAGCCAACGACATGGCTAAAATGTACGGCAGATTTGGTGGTATAGGGAGCCGGTAAGTTCAGGGCTGTACTGGTTGTGGCTACGGTAGTACCGGTAGGATTCTCGTCTGAACCAGTTTGGCTCTCCTCTTTTTTCTTACCACAGGCAACCAGCATTATTGACAGGGCAACGGCTAAAATAGTTTTAGTTTTCATTGATAAGCATTAAGCTGGCCAGAACCGCGCAGACGGCCCCAAATACGGGTTAACAATAATGACCGCCCACACATGGCACGGTCATTATTGTTAACCACTATTTGGAGAAACAGGTTACAGATTTTCTTTTTTAGCGACTAGTTCGGTACCCTGAGCCGCCAGCGTTAATCCCGTAACCGCTTTAGCATTAGCATCACGCACGAACGTAATGATGGAGCCGTAGGAACTTGTCGACTGGTACGTATCGGCTTTAGCCTGCTTCACGAGTTTGTTCTTTCCAAAGCTGTCTGCTTCGCCAAACAATTCGCCCTTTTCGGTCGAAATCGTAAATTTCTCGACTGGACTGCCCGAATTGAATGAATACACACCAACATAGGCATTTAGATTGGTCGAATCGGCCGATGGTGTCGGTACGGTGGCAGGCTGGGCCGTTTGGGCCTTTGAGGTAGTGACACCGGCTATAGTCAGCAGACTGGTCAGCAGGCAGGTTGTCAGGAACGTTTTCATAGGTTTGTCAGGCGGTTTGCCGATGCGACGGTTCGCCTTTGCGGTTTGTTT
>DATHAW010000731.1:0-7966 GCA_035296465.1 Spirosoma sp. | reverse complement strand
GGATCATTGCCAGCGCATCATAGAGCGTACTAATGTCGGTGACGTGAACGGGATAATGGCGCTGGAGTTCTTCAATCTGTTCACGGGAATTCTCTTCTTTATTGGCGAGGATAAAGTCAGGCCGGAGCGAATGAATCTGGTCGAGGTGCAGCGTTTTGGTGCCGCCGACGAGGGTTCTACCCCTGACCTTATCGGCCGGGTGAATGCAGAATTTAGTAATGCCAATTATCTCTTTATCCAGACCGAGGTCAAACAGCAGTTCGGTCTGTGAGGGAACAACGGAAACGATACGTTGAGGGACAAGCATTGGAATTGCAGGAAACTACTGATATTGTTTGGCTAAATAAACTCATTCCATATGAACAAGGTGCTTTGGTTTCTGCTCATTGTCAGCGTAGCAAAAGGCCAGCAAGCGCCACTACCTGCTCAATACCAGCCTTTCCGTCAGCTAATCAAACACTATAAAACGTACTTTTCGGGGTCATTATCCGTGTTAGATCAAGTCAAACCACCACTGATCCATGATACTGACGAGTATACAACGAACGAGTTTCGAGTTATGCTGAGCGATTCGGCCCTGACATTGCACAAAGAAGAGTTAGTCATTCGAGTACCCTATAAGAATAATCCGTATCCTGTCTCTTACTCCGTCATCTATGAAAACCGACTGGTTAGTCTGTTTGAGCCGGGTCAGTTTGCATGTCTGTCAATCGACAAGCTGAAACGTGATATAAACTACGAGAAGAAACTAAACACAAAACAATTTGACTACCATTGGCTGCTGGGTGGGCAATTAGTGGCCTTATCCAAAGGAATATATTACTGGTTTGATACTAAGGCTGGATGGCGTCTGTATGCTGAGCCCGTTCCATTCGGAAAACAGCCTAAGTTCTACGAAGATGACCGATACGTTGCCTACAGTACATGCCGGGGCGAGTTCGGTGGAACGCTATACTTCCACGATAAACAAACCCGACTTACGCATTTTTCACCTTATGTCTGTGCCCGATCGGTAATTCGACAATCCGATGGGTACTACGTATTGGCTAGTTTAGGACACGGTGTTGGATCTGCGGACCTGAGCCTGATCAAAAATCCATCGGAATTACCCATTTTGAAGCGAGTGAATAAATACGATACGCCCGAGGCAGACTCGACCCAACTGGCTGATGTTGTCAAACCAACCGTGCTGTTTGATAAATTGGCAGTCGAGTTCTTTGCTGGTTTTATGTTTAATAGTAGACTGACTTACGTGGTAAGCTGGTTTGGGCGGACATTTCTAGCCGAAGTCTTTGATGACACTATTTACATCAAAGATCCACTGGGCAACAACAATATGGATACCCATGAGCCAGTTACCACGTCTTACGGCCCCAACCTTACATTAATCAACTTGGGTTTCTATATGGTTGGTGGTGAGCGGGAGATTAGCTGCTTATTATTCAAGAGGAATCAACTGGTTAAAATTGACTGGAATCTGCGCAACAAACCCATCGAATGAGCATTCAGCGAGCTAAACCAGGCATCTGTCGTTCCGTTAACGTCTTTTAACAAAATACAATCCGCGTAGCTAAAAATTTGTGCAACTTTCACTACACGATTCACTCCTTCTGTCATGAAACATAGCACGCTCACCCTTTTCTTTGCCAGCCTTCTGAGTAGCCTGCTAACGCTGGCACAAACTCCGCCAACAGCGGGTAAAATAACCTACGAGGGTATGCGCCGGATCGATCCATCGCAGATGCGGATGGTTATTAATGGGCAGGAAGTACGTCCTGGCAGTCCTGGTGCGCCCGACGCGCCCGAAGGTATGCCCGAGGTAGTGTCATTCACGCAGAAATTGGTGTTTGCCGGTTCAATGGCCAAAGAAGAACGGGACCGGCCACAAAACATGATGATGCGCCGGTCGCTCGATGGGTCCGGAGCCCGTGGAGGCCACCCGCGGGAGGAGCGCATGACACCCCCCTTTGAGCAGACGACTTTTCTGGACCTTGCCAACCGGCAGCGCATTGACGTGATGACAATTAAAAAAGATTCGGTCAGCACAACCTACCGCACGGCACTGCCCATGCCCAAAGCCGAAAGCTGGGAACCGTCTGACAAGACTAAAAAAATAGCCGGTTATCTCTGCCATAAGGCTACTGCAAAGGCCCATATTGGCCGACAGTGGGATAGAGGTGGCCGGGATGGTGACGCTTCAACTGCTTCGTCTGGCAAACCCGAAACATATATTGTCTGGTATACCACCGACCTGCCATTTACCTATTCGCCCATTGCGGCCCTGACGCCGGAAAAGGGCGTGGTGCTGCAAATCGATTCGGATAATGAATCATTCAAGGCCACCAGCATATCGACAGAACACGTTGCCGAAAGTGCAATTCAGCCACCTGCCGGTGCCAAACTGGTTTCATCGGAGGAGATGAATGAATTGCGCCGGAAAGCTATGGCTGATTTTCGGCAGAAGATGATGACCACTATGCCCTTTCCCGGACGAAATTAGAAAGGATAGAGCAAACGAATAATGAGTATCGGCCATCAGAATTGGGCAACCCACGCTATGAAACGACTACTACGTAATTCGTTGTTCATTATTCTGTTTTCATTTGTGTCTACATTGGCCTTTGCCCAATCTGGTAGTATTAAAGGCACGGTAGTGGACTCACTAACGCACAAGCCGTTGCTCGAAGCGTCAGTGTCGCTGCTGTCGGCACGGGATTCGTCGCTTATTACGTTTGGGATTACCGACGGTGAGGGGCGGTTTTTATTTCCGAAAGTTGGCGAGGGGGCATACCGCGTATTAGTGACTTATGTTGGCTACCAAAGCCGATCCCGGCGGGTGACGGTCTCGAACACAAATGCTGCCACCGATGCCGGAACGGTTGAACTTGTAGCGCAGACCCAGACATTGGGCGAGGTGCAGGTTCAGGGCGAAAAAGCGCCAATTGCCGTTAAAGGTGATACGCTTGAGTTTAACGCCGATTCGTTTAAAACGCGACCCAACTCCCAGGTAGAGGACCTACTCAAGAAACTGCCCGGTGTGGAGGTTAGCCGCGATGGAATAGTGAAAGCGCAGGGGCAGGAAGTTAGAAAAGTACTGGTAGATGGGAAACCATTGTTCGGGAATGATCCTAAGATGGCTACCCGCAACCTGCCCGCCGACATCATTGACAAGGTGCAACTCTACGACCAACAGTCAGAGCAGTCGCAGTTTTCGGGCGTCGACGATGGCGACCGCGAGAAAACCATTAATATCACGACCAAAAAAGATAAGCGTAAAGGCACGTTCGGTCAGCAATCCTTTGGCGCAGGCCCCCAGGCGGGCGATGCGACCGCCAGTCAGGATATGCGATATTCAGGTAGGGCCAGCGTGAACCGATTCAACAATGGCCGACAATTCTCCGTGCTGGGTATGGCAAATAATTTAAACCAGCAGGGCTTTACGGCGCAGGATCTGGGTCTCGGCAGCAATTTCGGTGGAGCCGGTCAGGGAATGGGGGGTAACGGCGGTGGCGGTAACCTGATGCGTGCTGGAGGTGGTAATGGTGGGCGCGGTGCACCCGGCGGAGGCAATGCCGGGCAGGTTGGCAACAACGCCATTACGCAGTCGTGGGCGGGTGGACTGAATTACCGCGATTCGTGGGGTAAAAAAATTGATGTGGCGGGCAGCTATAACGCCAGCCATACCAACACGCTAACCGACCAAAGCAGCCGACGCGAAAACGTCTTGCCAAGCGAAACACTGGGCAGCAGTCAGGGCGACTCGTTGTTCGTAACAAACCGGCAAAACGGCTCCAACAATACCAACACCAACCACCGTTTCAACCTGCGGCTCGACTACCGCGTCGATTCGCTCACTACGCTCCGGGTTATCCCAAACCTGTCGTTGCTTAGTTCGGGCTTTCAGACCCAAAGCATGTCGCAGACGATAGACGGGCAGGGCGTGGCGGCCAACACCAGCAATACCAATTACAATTCGACGGGCAGCGGATTTTCGGGTAATAACACGGTGCTGCTGTTTCGTAAGTTCCGCAAGCGGGGCCGCACGTTTTCTGTTAACTGGAATGCGGCTATGAACAATCAAACCAACGACGGCATAAATCGATCTGTCAATACCTTTGCCCGATCAAATGCTCCCGTATCCACGTCGGCCGTGTCCACCTCCGCTGTTTCTACCAGCCTAACGGACCAAACGAGCCAAACCGGACTGTTCGAGCAGGTTATCAACCAACGTAACGACCAGCAGACCCGCTCCAGAACCAACAGCGTAAACGTCAGTTATACCGAACCACTGTCGCTTCGGCAAACGCTGGAATTTCACTACGTGCTGTCGGATAACCGCAATACGTCGAACCGGCTGGTCAATAATTTTAACGAAGCCAGCGGGCGGTACGACCTGCCAAATTCTCGCCTGAGCAATCAGTTTCTGAACTCCTTTATGACCAACCGGGGTGGGCTGACCTGGCAAACCAATCGGCTCAAGTACACCTATGCGGTGGGAGTGGACGCCCAACAGGCCACGTTACGTTCGGATAACATCACGCGCGACACTACGTTTAACCGGGCGTTTATGAACCTGTTGCCCAACGCCTTATTTACCTACAACTTTGGCAAAAGTCGCCGGCTGCGCATTCAGTATCGCACCCGCATCAACCCACCGAATGTGAACCAGTTGCAGCCCGTGCCCGACAATACCAATCCGCTTAACATCCGGCTCGGCAATGCCAGTCTGCGACCCGAATACAGCCATAACGTATCGTTCAATTTCAACCGTTTCGAGCCGAGTACCTTTCGTAATCTCTTTGCTCTGCTGAACCTGAGCCGCACCGACAATAAAATCGTAAATGCCACGACATTCACCCGCTCAGGCGCACAGACCACGCAACCCATCAACACCAACGGCTATTACACGGCCAATGGCTCGCTGGTGCTGGGGCAACCTGTCAAACTCGGCCAGCAGAAAGCAAACCTCAACCTGACTACCAACCTGACGTATAATCGGGGTACGAGTTTCGTGAATAACCAGCCGAATCTGGCAAATAGCTGGCTGGTTGGGCAGGGGGTGAGCATTAGCTCCAACTTCACGGAAAAGTTAGACCTGAACCTAGCGGGAGCCATCAACTACCAGTCGGCGCGGTATTCGCTACAGCCACAACAGAACCAGCGCTTTCTGAACCAGACCGTAACATTGGATGCGTTCTACCAACTTCCGGGCGGGTTTACCTTCTCTACCGATGTTTACTATAATAACTACGGAGGTGCATCTGGCACCTACAATCAGTCGTTTACGCTCTGGAACGCGACACTAACAAAGCAGATGTTCAAGCAGAAGCAGGGCGAAATCCGGTTGCAGGCATTCGATTTGCTGAATCAGAACCGCAGCATTGTCCGCAACGTAACCGATACGTATACGGAAGAAGTACAAAGCCGGGTGCTGAATCGCTACTTCCTGCTCAGCTTTGTGTATAACCTGCGTAATTTCGTGGGTAGTGCACCGGCTATGCGGCCCTTCGATCGCCCAAATCGAGGCAATGGCATAAAGGGTAGCCGACGAAATGGGGTGAATAGCAGTAACTAAGCGGTTAAACTGCCTTGTAAGAAAAATACAAAGCAACATGAAAACGGTTTCTCTTTTTACCTCCTTGTTTTTTGCCGCCTTTGGCGCACTGGCCCAGACGCCCACCGTTCCGGCACCCGTGCAGATCAAAACCGCCGTGCTGGCTGCACCAGCCGACAAACAGGCGGGCGCTGCGGTTTACGGTTATTCTGACAAAAACGAGTATGTCCTGCTGCGTAAGGGCACCAACGAGTTCATCTGCTTAGCCGATGACCCCGCACAAAAGGGCCTTAGCGTGTCGTGTTACCACCGCGATCTGGAGCCGTTTATGAAGCGTGGGCGGGAGTTGAAGCAGGAGGGCAAAAAGCCCAAAGAAATTCAGGACATCCGTGAGCAGGAAGCAAAGGACAAGAAGTTAGCGATGCCTAAAAATCCTTCCTCTTTGTTTGTTTACACGGCCAAAGACGAAAATTATAACCCCACCACCGGCGACGTGAAAGACGGTTACCTACGATCGGTGGTCTATATTCCCTACGCCACTGCCGAAAGCACCGGGCTGCCTCTTAAGCCCGAAGCACCCGGTATGCCCTGGATTATGGACCCCGGCACCCACCGTGCCCACATCATGATTAACCCGCCCGTGTCGACAACGGCCCCTAAACAGTGATTGATCACATTGCTGCCTGGATGATGAATTTCAACCGCACATACATCTGGTTGTTGGGTGCCTTGCTGACAGCGCTGATTGTGGGCTGTCGTACCTATGATCCGGCTCCGATCCCGCGATACCGAATTACCAAAGCTGCCCAAACAGCCTATAATCAGGCAGTCACCATGACCTATCAGTATGATGGGCAGGGGCGTCTGGCGTCGGTGAAAGAATACCTGTCTGTTGCCGACACACTGGCCCGAGTGACCCCGGCCGCTCAGACTACCGTGTATTACGACGCCAAAAACCCGACCCACGTTGACTATACCGATCGGCGGCTGACAAAGCCGGTGACCACTGCCAGTGGATCCATATACGGCACCCGGCGCGTGTTCAGCTACGATAACCCGGGACGTCTGTCGTCAGTAATCGAGTCGAGGGCGACCGACGATTTCAAGACCTTCAGACTGGCCCAGACATTTCAGTATGAGTACGGTTTGGACAACCTGCCCGTTACGCTGACCGTTACAGGTGGTCCATTTCAGGAGCGTAATGTGTACACCTATACCTTTTTGAATGGGAATGCGGTTAAGATCCGGTTATCCATAACAAGCTCACGGTTATCAACGCCGTTGGTGACTGAGACTGACGTGCGCTTTGACAACGCCCCGAGCGTTTATTACCACTACTTCGCAATTTATCCCGGTATTACGTCCTTCAACAAAAACAACGTCATCAATACCAATACGACCCTCTACCACGACGACCGGGGGCTGCTAATCCGGCGCGTCAGAACTGACTTTTACGCCGACGATGTAACGCTGTACACGTATGAAACGTATTAAAGGGAGAAAGGACCGCTGCCCGTTACAACAGGCTACTTACACGACTACGACTCCTCGGTTGTCGATGGCCCTGCCGGCGAACTGGCCACTTGCTTAGTAAACTTTTTCTGGCGCTCTACCTGATAATCAAAATGACCGGTGTCCTTCAGTCGCTTCTTGTGGTTGTTGCGTTGCCCGATGTAATTGTTAATCTGCTCCTTTAACTGATCGAAAAGGGTTGTCAGCCGTTCCTGTAAATCAGGGCTCGATGAGCCGGACGAGGAGCCCATGCGTTTATCATACGCCTGTTTGAGCAACCGGCGCGACTCCTCACCAGTGCGCGGTGCTGATAATAATCCTATTGTTAAGCCTGTCAGGGTGCCAATTAAAAAATCACGGGTGCTACGCATGGTTGTGTGCTTAGGAAGAAAACGATTGTTTATAAACTTACAAACACAACCGATTCCTCTCAAACGTTGTTTGTCTATGATCTCTTTTCATTATAAATAGCTGGTTGTTAGCGCTTTGTGTTGGATAAATTTTAGGCTAAAAATTTAGAGATCCGCACGCATATCATGATTCATTCGCCCGTATCGCCAACCGCAGGAGGTAAGATATTAATTTTCAAACGTACTATATAGCAGTTATGGCGATCTGGTGCAGCTTAAATCCGGTGGTCCTGCAATGACAGTTGGCCGGGACGGTCATGCCAGAGGTGAAATCCGCTGCATCTGATTTGATGTAGCCCATGATTCAATTAAAAATAGAAAAGCTTGGCAAAGTCAAGTGCTACTATACTCATGGTCGGGGCTAAAATATAACACCTTTGAGAGCATTACACGTCGGGTAAATAGTGGCTCTGTGTTTCTTTGCTGGTTATGAAAACAATCATTTACGCATTTGCTGTTCTGCTGCTGGCCGTTTCGCTTGCCTTAACGT
>DATHAW010000730.1:0-3468 GCA_035296465.1 Spirosoma sp. | reverse complement strand
GTGCCTGACTTTCAGAAACTCTCTGCCAGTTATCAACACGCGCTCTTGCGACAGGTCGTGCCGTTCTGGCTTCAACATGGGCGTGATGCGTTGTGTGGCGGCTATTTTGATCTGTTATCTTCGACAGGAGACGTGATCGAGGGCGACAAATTCGTGACAGCGCAGGCGCAGCAGGCATGGGCGTTTTGCTGGCTCTATAACACGTTCGATGGTCAACCTGCCTGGCTGGCCCATGCCCTGCACGGGGGTGCTTTTCTTCGCCAGTATGCACAGACCGATACGCTGGACTGTTACGCCAGGCTCGACCGCCGGGGTCGACCACTTACTCCAGCAACGGATACTGTCCCAGCATGTCTGGTTGTCATGGCCTACGCCCAGCTCGCACGCGCTACAGGGCAGGATCAGTGGAGTAGGCTGGCCCAACGAACGTTCGACACAATGTTGAAAAACCGGGAGACGAACCTAGCCAACCAACGTGAATCCATTGGGGGGTTCCGGCAATTACGGCATCTCAGCGAACTGACAACGCTGTTGAAGGCAGTATTGGACATGCAGCCAGTACTGGATGAAGACGCCTGGAAGGCCGCCATCGATACAGCGTTGCACGGCATCATGCACGAATTCCTGGACCGGCGCACCGACACCCTGCGCGAATATATTCTGCCCGAAGGTGCATTCGTGAACACACCCGAAGGCCGTCGGCTGTCCGTTGGTTTGACGTTTCAGACCGTGGGCTATTTGCTCGACTTATGTACTGAAATCGGCAATCGCAAACTGGGAATGCAGGTGGTAACGTGGTGTCTGCGGATGTGCGAACAAGCCTGGGATGAAACGGCCGGGGGCCTTTACCAATACGTTGATGTAAAGAACCAGCCGTCGATTTTTCCCGATGCTCAGCAAAAATGGGCCTGGGTACACCTGGAAGCCCTTTGTGCGCTGATCAAAGGATACTTCCAAACCGGGCACCCAGACTGTCTCAAGTGGTTTACTCGTGTCCACGATTACACATTTACCCAGTTTTCCGGCCAGAAAAACGGCGGTTGGCACTTAGTTATTGACCAGCACCGTCAACCGATACTTAGGGTAAAAGCCATACCGGAGATTAATTGTTTTTCTCAAATTAGGTGCTTAGCCGAAAGTGCTCAATTATTAACTAATCATGAACCACATCGGTAAGGAAAAGGCATTGCACCAGCGAATTTCCACCCGGCCTTCCGTCAAATACGGTAACCGTATTCTAAAAAGATTGGGCGCCAGAAATCCAGATCATATACTTCCCATGCATGGCAACCCATTGGCAATTTCCCGCCGATTAAGCCCACACTTTGGCGTGGTTCCACCTCTATGGAAAAATGCAGGGCCTCCAAGGGCGTAGGTAAATGCATCAGACACCTAAATGGAAGCAGCCGGGGGAAGTGTAGGGAGAAGAAACCATCCTCATTGCCTGGCCATTGTTTATAAAACCGGTGGTAAACTCGTAACAATTGCAAGCAGGCGTTCGTTCGGCGCAAGGATAAGCCGCCGTTTAGCAATGGCCGCTGAAACAAGTGTGAAACTCTAAAACGCTGCATTTTTTTCTTTTCCGCCCACCGCTGAGTGTTGTTAAAATGCGGTGCACCGATGTAGTCGTACCCTCTTTGACACCATTCCATGAGTTCATCGCGGAAAATGAACACGTCTAACTGAACTATCAGCATATACTCATAGGTCGAAAAACGTTCATAGAAGAACTCCGATAACAAGAGCCGGTTATAACCGCTTGTACTCAGAAAATACTGATCATCAAATGTTTCTATACCCAGTGCAGGGTGATTCGCTAATAACCCATCCGTATTTAGTGAGTGCGGCTTTATGATTATAATTGGATACTTATTAAGTACTTTGATACATTGTTGAAAAGCAATTTGCTCGGCAGCATTGAAGTGGTCTTTATACAACGGTATGATAATGGCTGTAAGTTGCATAAAAGAAAGTTGTTCAATTTAGGGTGTTCTTAGAGAAAAATTTTCTAAGCAATCCCTTACGAGCATCACCGTAAAATTAGCTAAGTCTGTCTGGTAATATAGCACAAAACTAGGAACACTTGTTTGAAACCTGAAAACCCGGTAAGTGACTATCTTTCGGTTACAAAATTTTTAAGACTTTCAACAAAACAGTGCCTTTAATCAGTAACGAACTTTTAACACCAATTTACCGCCATATCGTCCTTAGGTGGCAGCAGTCTCGCAACCTTTTTAATCTTCGAGTAAGTCACCGATGGCCGTTAGCCACCATCGTCCTTCATTCAATTGGTAATTACTTTCTAATAATTCGCGTATCACCGGCCAAATGCGTCTGAAACGAGCAACAGGCAAATTGACTCGTGTAGTATAATGATCTTTCAGGCGCTCGAGCAAGCGAATTTTTTTTTTGTCAATATCGGGGCGGCTGCTCAGCAATTCATAAAGTTGTTGGTAACGGTTGGCCATCTTCCGAACATAGGCCAGTTTGCTCTCCCGTCCGCGTGTTAAACGGTCGCGTAGGGTCACTTTTGTCCGCGCAGGCTTAAAGCCCACTTGTTGGTGCGTATGCATCCGATATGAAATCAGGCAGTCGGTCATGAAACCTATCCGGCCATGAAGCGCCATAATCAAGGCAATCCAGGCATCGTGAATTAGAATCGGCACATGGGTTGGGAAGGGTGTAATCTGAGGCAAAATTGACCGCCGGATGGATAATGTTGCACCTGTGACGATGTAACCGGAGAAAAGTTTTTGATAAGCTTTACCATATGCCCATTCGGTTTGAGCTTCAGCTGTAAATTGAACTTCATCCCAGATGCTCCGTCCCTGTGGTATCGAATCATCATTAATGACTTCCGCATTCGAGAAAACTGCATCCATGTCAGGATGTGTGTAAAAATACAATTCTGTTTTAGCCAGACGATTCTCGTTCCAAACATCATCCTGATCGGCAAAGGCTATAATGTCGCCAGTACAGGCCTTAACCGCTCGTTCGAAACTTTTAGTCGAGCCCGTATTCTGCGCATTCTCTATTATATAAACTGGAAATGAAACCGCTTGGGCAAACTCGCGTACTATGATTAACGTACCGTCCACCGATCGATCATCCACAATAATCAGTTCGTTCGGTAGCCGGTCCTGATGGGCAATACTCTCTAATTGTTCTAATATATATCGCTCACCATTGTAGGTGCACATAGCCACTGATATTGAAAAATGATTTTCCATAACCTCTAATTATTCACCAGCCAAGTAGTTTTTGGAGTTTTGTCAGACCCTTACCGATTAGCCAATCTGATAAGGGAGACACGTCTTGCTCGTGTACTTAATCATTCACCTATTCGAGTGAATCCATCAATTGCACCGCGAACGTTTCCGAACTGCTTTAAAAGTTCTTCTGCTGACTCCCGCGAAACACTCAGTTCACTCATTACCATTTTGGCAGCCCGATCCTGCAACTTGATAT
>DATHAW010000729.1:0-3132 GCA_035296465.1 Spirosoma sp. | reverse complement strand
GTAGGGGGCTTAAATTGGTCAGGTCTTGTAAGAGTTGGCGGGTGGTTGCCACAAACGTAATCGATCCCGGAAGCGAAAAGCATACTCAGCGATACCGCACCGGCGGACCGGCTGGGCATCGGTCTGGTCAGATTTGCCCCGTTGCAGACCACCCGCCTGCTTGATTTGTAAACTGCTTTCTAACCAAATAGGCAAACCCGAAACAGTCAGTTGGAACAAAACCAGGGCGTTATAAATACCAGTGTGTTCGCAGCAACTCACGCTGGTCTGTGGCGTAAATGCGGGTAAGGCTCTGAGCAGTTTAAGAACTGCTTTGATGCCCGACTCGGAACGGTCCGCCGTTGCGGTTAGGTGACTGAGTTTGCAAAACGATGGCTTGTCCATCAAAAACAGCCCAACCCAAAGTAGCCTTAGAAACGTCAATACCGATGTAATAGCGAATGTCCATGACAACGATTAATTTTAGAGTGAATCAACAGGCTTGCCTTCTTACTCGATACCTTGCTAATGGACCTAATGTTCCTCATTTCTATCGCACCGGCGCCCCGGCCGAGTCTTGACAAGCAGCGCGGACCAGCCTCTGAATCGGCCCCTGGGTCTCCAGCCCAGCCGAGCGATAGGATGTGCTGGTCCGTTTTGCCTACCAGCAAGCTACCGCACTGGCGGCCCAGTCCAATCCTGGAATAATCCTCACACCACAAACCTAAAGGCCGGAGTGGGCAAAATCGAGCGTTATCATCGGTCGATGACAAACGTCCTGTTATTGGAGCACTACTATAGCCCCGATGAAATAAGGACTCGCCTAGCCGAGTAGGTGGATTATTATAATCATCAACGCTATCATGAATCATTGGATAACGTCCGACCAGCCGATGCGTACTGGGGTCGCCAAGACCAGATTTTGGCCCAGCGGCAAAAAATCAAGTCGCACCGGCGCCCCGGAGCTAACGATGTCCAAACGGCGGAAAAGCGGCCCACCGCTGTGGTCATATTTTTCAGCGCGTTAAAGTGGCTCAAAGCCTCTCTTCCCTTTTCACTGCTCCGGCAGCCCGGCCGTATCTGTCCACTTTTGGCTGACGACAAACAGCGAGACCTCAGTTAACAAGGAAAAACTTTCCTTTAGGTAGGTTATAATGGACCGGATTTCAGGGTTATCCCTTTGGTCACCAGGTGCGTGATGAACCAATCACATCGCTACTCTGCCCCTGCGCCCCTTTTCACATGTTTATGCGATTGATCGGAGTGAGCCATGCCGCCAACTTTGTAGCTCATAAACCCAGTTGTCATTTAGACAAAACGTGGACAGGCAGCCTGAGAAAATATGCCGTCAACTTCCAGCGGGTTTCGATGCTCATAACGGATGAATAGTCATCCAGTGATAACGACCAAAGTGCCATGAAAAACATTTTCTTCCTCAGCCTGATCCTGTTGATTCAGCCCGCTTTACAGGCACAATCCTTGACGCCCACCCAACGGCAACGCACCATCGACACTGTGCTCAAGTTGCTCAATGAACGCTACATTTTCCCCCAGGTAGCCAAAAAAATGGAACAGTTCGTCAGCAGCCGGACCACCCGCTACCAGACCATTAATGAAGGCAATAGCCTGGCCGCTCAGCTTACCGATGACCTGCGGTCGGTTGCCAATGACAAACATTTAACCGTGAGTTACCATCCCGAGGGTATCGCTGAAGAGCAGATCTGGCAAAAGCAGCCAACACCCAGCCAGCAAAAGGCCCAGCGCATGAGTATGGCGAATGGGCTGCTCCATGAAAATTTCGGTATTCTGGATGTGTCCGTGCTTAAATTTAACCTCGGGTACGTAAACCTGAACTATTTGGCCCCACCCGAATTTGCGGGTGAATCCTATACGGCTGCCCTGAACTATCTGGCCCGCACCGATGCCCTGATTATCGACCTGCGTCAATGCCGGGGCGCCCTATCAGAACATGCTATTCCCTTTTTGTGTAGTTATTTTTTTTCCCAACCTACTCATTTGAACGACCTCTACTGGCGCGAAGGCCACGTAACGAATCAGTCATGGACCTATGCCCAGGTACCTGGTCGCCCGTATGTAAACAAACCCATCTATGTGCTCACCAGTAAACAAACGTTTTCGGGCGCTGAGGAGCTGGCCTATGACCTAAAGCAGTTAAAGCGGGCTACCCTGGTTGGCGAAACAACGGGAGGGGGGGCAAATCCGGGCGGAACGCACCGGGTGAACGAGCATTTTGCGATTTTCATTCCCGTTGGGCGGGCTATCAATCCCATCACCCACACCAATTGGGAGGGTGTAGGGGTCGAGCCAGACTTGCCCGTAGCGGCCAATCGGGCATTGTATAGCGCTCAACTGCTGGCCTTGCGTCACATTATTGCCGATTCCACTACTGAAAGCCACTGGCGCCAGGAATTGACCCATCAATTGCGGTTACTTGAGCAAACACCTCCCTTGTTCATCAAACATAGCTTCACCCTAAAGGGTCACCCCCGAGCAAAGCAGGTCTGGGTAGCCGGTTCGTTCAACCAGTGGTCTCCACAGGCCCATCCGCTGGTGCGGCAAGGCGAGCAGTGGGTCTGTGAGGTGGAGCTCGCACCTGGCCTGGTGTCGTATAAGTTTATTGTCGATGGGCAATGGATGACGGACCCGGCGAATGGACGAACCGAAGGCGCTGGAGAGTATCTCAACTCGGTCGTAGAAATTGCTCGCTGATCGGTATTTTACCCAGCCCACCTCATCGGTTTAAGGGCTGAATTATCCAGGTGGTATTAGCTGGGCGATTACCGGGAAGAAGTCTTTTTAGGCTCGCACGAACCGTACTTTGACCGCGCATCCATGTTTTAATTAATCCGTCCAACGGGGTTGATAAAGAAAACCTATATATAGCCTATATTGCTCTTTCTAACCCGTCCTGGTGCTGTTGTAAAGGGAACAATTTTACCTACACATGCGAAAAATTAATTTATTTGGTTCGACAGGAAATCTTAGAAATACGGTCATGCCTTAATAGTGGACATTGAGCTTGAAAAAGAGATGGTTAATCAGCAAGCCAATCACCGTATCGTGCATCAGCACAGACTTTGAAAAGCAGATCGTTCGTCGTGCTAATCGCTTAATTCGGGTGCGTAAGTCCAA
>DATHAW010000728.1:0-3181 GCA_035296465.1 Spirosoma sp. | reverse complement strand
TGTTGTCGCGGCTGATGGCCTGGGTAAGGTCGTACAGGGCCGAATAAAAGTTTTCCTGCGCCAGGTGGCACTTGCCCCGGTAGGCATAGGCCACGGCCGACTTGGGGTGCTGCCGGACGGCATCGTCGAAGTAAAGGTACGCCTGATCGAGCTGACGCCGGGTAACCATGTCAATCCCTTTTTTAAATCGCTTCTGGTCTTTTTCGGACGGTGTGTCATGATCCATCAGGTAAAACCGGATGGTTAAATACAGGACGAACAACAGACTCAACAGCGCAATTTCCATAACACGACCCGGTTACAAATGGAGCAAATTTACAACGGTTTAGCCCGTTCAGGCAAGCGACTCAGTTAAATTAGTCCTTCGCGAACAGGTTTTGGTAATCCCTTTTTAACCAGTTCATAGGAGTGGTCGACCCACTCTTTGACATCAGACCACCGGACACTCCCATCGAGCGTAATGGTGTTCCAGTGCGTTTTATTCATGTGGTAACCCGGCCGAACGGCTGCAAACGTTTCCCGCAACTGCACCGCCCGTTCGGGGTCGCACTTCAGGTTAATGGTCGTTGGGCGGCTTTCAGTATCCAGCAGGGCAAATAGTTTATTGCCCGCTTTAAAAACCAGCGTCACCGAGTCGAATGGAAACGACTCGGTGACACCGGGTTTGGCAAGGCAGTAGTCTCTCAGGGTTTCTATATTCATCACGGCAGATCGTCAGCGGTTATTTCCGGCCGGTACTCAGCGGGTGCAAGCCCTGAAAACCATGACGCCGATACAAATCAGAAACATGACGATGGATATGCGGTTGATGCCGTGCATCATGCGCAGATTCACATTCGATGGATGATTGGGATCAGGCTTGCGGAACACCCGCAGGAAATAAGCGAACACCGGCCCGATTTTGAGATAATCCAGAAAACGGTTCATAGTCGAAATAGACGGAAGCCACCATGCGCAGCTATCAGTAAGCCGTCCTATTTTAGAACAAATTTTACCGGCTGTTCATCTAAAATGTTTCAACTTTTTCCGGCTCTATCCAGCGGCTGTCTTCCCGAATCAGGTCGATGAGTTCGTCGACGGCGCGGTCGGCCGGCACCGACTTTTTAATCACCTGCTGACCCCGGTAGAGGGCGATTTTGTCGCGCCCGATACCAACGTAGCC
The DNA here is from genome assembly GCA_035296465.1 of Spirosoma sp. Lineage (GTDB taxonomy): Bacteria > Bacteroidota > Bacteroidia > Cytophagales > Spirosomataceae > Spirosoma. Next base: position 2,019 of record DATHAW010000728.1, on the reverse strand, counting down.
GTAGTCGGCATCGGCCATCTCGCCTGGACCATTCACAATGCAGCCCATGATGCCAATCTTAACGCCTTTGAGGTGGTCCGTCCGCTGGCGGATGAGGGCTGTTGTTTCCTGCAAATCGAACAGGGTCCGTCCACAAGACGGGCAGGATATGTATTCCGTTTTGGTGATGCGCGTCCGGGCGGCCTGTAATATCCCAAACGCCAGGCCGTTCAGCCGTTTCAAATCGTCGGCGGTGGGCTGCACATTTGCCGGTGTTTCGGGGGACGTCGATAGCATGATGCCATCGCCCAGCCCGTCGATCAGCAATCCGCCAACGTCCGTAGCGGCATACAGCGGAATGTCCTCAACGGATACGGTTAAGTAGCTGCGCTGCACAACGACTGGCACGGTCAGATTTTGGGCCATCAACTCGACAAACAGCCGGCGTAACTCAGCCATGGCGTGGGCGTTTGTAGTCATGATGAACAGCACAACGGTCCGGTCTTTGCGCAGTTCATCCACGAACGCATCGGTAAGATCGGCGAGGGATGTTCGGACAAAATTAAGCCGGGGGTGGAGCAAATTAACGAATGTCCGGGCTGTCAGGTACTCGCTGGCCGAAAGCAGCGGGAAGGCTGTTGTTTGTGGTCCCATCGTCTGCCAGAGGCTATAATCGACGATCTCTTTCAGGCCGTTGGGCAGCATGAACCGGGCCGGGTTCAAACCCGTATAGATGTAATCGGCACCGAGGTCGTTCATACGCCACTTGTCGGGCACGGGCAGGTAAAAATGGCCAATGGGGGGCAGTACATCGTAATCGGTGACGGGTACGTGGCCGAAATCAGCAATGACGCGCGGCACGTTCTGGCCGCCAAAATTGAGGACTTCGTGGGTTGCCCGCCGAACGTAGTGAAACGGGTCTATGGGAAAGGTCGTTACGGCCGGAATCGTAGTACTGACAGCGGCCCGGTTGGTGTAGCGGTCGATCAAGGCTTTGGCCACGGGCGCTTCGCGTTCCGGCTCCTCGGTGAGCGATACCCTGACCGTGTCGCCGATGCCGTCTTCCAGCAGCGTACCGATGCCCAGCGCCGATTTTATCCGTCCGTCTTCGGCCTCGCCCGCTTCCGTCACGCCCAGATGCAGTGGATACGGTTTCAGCCCTTCCTGAACCAGCCGCTGTACCAGCAGCCGGTAGGCCTGCACCATCACCTGCGGGTTGCTCGACTTCATCGACAGCACGATGTTGTAATACTTTTCATCCTCACAGATGCGCAGAAACTCCAGCGCCGACTCCACCATGCCAACGGGCGTATCGCCGTAGCGGCTCAAAATCCGGTCGGACAGCGAGCCGTGGTTAGTGCCGATGCGCATGGCCGTTCCGTATTCTTTGCAGATACGCACTAAGGGCAGAAATTTCGCCCGAATCCGGTCAAGTTCGGCCGCGTAGGCTGCGTCACTGTAGTCGATGTACTCAAAGCGTTTGCGATCGGCGTAGTTGCCGGGATTGATCCGGACTTTCTCGACGATGCGGGCGGCAAGTTCGGCTGCGTTGGGCGTAAAGTGAATGTCGGCTACGAGGGGTGTGGTATAGCCCCGCACCCGGAGTTCCTTCCGGATATTCTCTAAATTCTGGGCTTCCTTTACGCTGGGGGCCGTAATGCGTACGTACTCACAGCCGGCCTCGATCATACGGATGCTCTGGTCAACCGACCCAGCCGTATCCATGGTGTCGATGGTGGTCATGGACTGAACCCGAATGGGGTAGTCTGACCCCATCGGTACGTTGCCGATGTTGACTGTTACCGTTTTTCGGCGAGTGTACTGCGTCAGTGAGGGCGTGTAACGTACCGGCAAAATCGGCCCATCCGCCGGTGCCATACGGGTTGCGGTGGTACTGGATGGAGAGAGCTGCGAATCGGTCATACAGGAGTCGGCAGTGCCGGTTGACGGGGACAATTGTCCCGGCAAAGGTACGGAAAAAAAGAGCTCCCCGCCGGATTGCCCGGTACCGGGAAAACGTGGGCGCTTCACTAAATGTTC
>DATHAW010000727.1:0-9797 GCA_035296465.1 Spirosoma sp. | reverse complement strand
ATGAGCCGGTGGCACCAGTAAAACCAGGCATCGTCGATAAACCAGATCAGAAAAAAACCGCCAACCGCCACGAATGGACTATGCTGTGAAAAATCGGTATAAATTTTCGTGTACCCCTGCGTACTCAGGTAAATGACAAGGCTGCTGAACAGGGCACCCACCGCGAGGGCCAGCACCCCGTTTTTCAGTTCGGCTTTGATCTGAGTAACATCGGCCCGCTGCGTAAACTGAATCCGCCAGTTTTTCAGCCGTTTGCCAAACCGCTTCCAGATCAAGAAATAGGTGATAGTAATGAACGTACCGTTTAGCACAAGGCCAGCCACGTAGCCCTTCGTGAAATTACCCAAAATCTGCTGCATTGCTTCCATTTTATCGCTTTCTGAGTTGTGCGACAAAATTGGCCCGTGCAGAATCAGTGGGCATTGATTTGTATCAAGAAATCAGCGAACCGCCCGCATCCGGCTCAGCGTTTCGGGTGTGATGCCCAGATAAGACGCAATCATGTGGTGTGGCACCCGAAGCATGATCGCCGGAAACACCCAGAGCAAGTGTTCGTAGCGGTCGCGGGCAGTCTGGAAAAGCAACCCTTTCAGCCGTTGTTCCAGCCGAATGATGAGTTGCTCCTGCTGCAGCCGAACGTACCGTTCAGCCTCTGGATACTTAGCGAAAAGGGCTTGCTGCTTTTCGTAACTCATCTGAATAACCGTTGCCGGTTCAAGCGTTTCGACCGACTCTGCGCCGGGCTGTCTCGAAAAGAAACTCGATGAGGTAATAGCCTCATTTTCAAAGGCGAACCAAGAAGTGATTTCCCGGCTATCCTGGTAGTAGAACAATCGGCATGAGCCGGAGAGAATATGAAAAATGTGCTGACCTACCTTATCCTGTTCGACCAGCCTATGCCCTTTTGGGTATGTTTTCACCTCGGCAAACTCCTGGAGCGGTGGGGGAAGTACGCTGAAATTTTCGGACATACGATGAACAGGATGACTTTGCCAAAAACCCATTCGACGGTGGGTTTTTGGCTTGATGATTATACTACTGTTTTAATGCTCAGTTCGGTTAGCTGCGCGGCTGAAATGGCCGATGGTGAATCGATCATGACGTCGCGGCCCGAGTTGTTTTTCGGGAAGGCAATGAAATCCCGGATGGAGTCGGCCCCGCCGAACAGCGAACACAGCCGGTCGAAGCCGAAGGCGATGCCACCATGTGGGGGAGCACCATATTCGAAGGCGTCCATCAGGAAGCCGAACTGCGCTTTGGCTTCCTCTTCCGAAAAACCCAGAATACTGAACATGCGGGCCTGCAACGTCCGGTCGAAAATCCGAATGGACCCGCCCCCAACTTCGGTGCCGTTGATGACCATATCGTAGGCGTTGGCCCGGACGTCAGCGTAATAATCCTTAAGCGGCAGATTTCCAGCTACGATACGATCTGGACTGATTAGATGATTATCTTCTGTTCTCGGCGACGTGAAGGGGTGGTGCATAGCGAACCAGCGTTCCTCCTTCTCATCGTATTCGAGCAGCGGGAAGTCGAGCACCCACAGACTGCTGAACGTGTTGGGATCGCGCAGGCCGAGTCGGCTGCCCATTTCCAGCCGCAGTTCATTCAACTGCTTACGGGCCTTGTCGGCCTCGCCCGACACGATCAGTATCAGATCGCCGGGTTTGCACGGTGCCACGTTGCCAAAACGCTCCACCCAGGCTTTTAACTCTGTTTCAGAATAGAACTTATCGACAGAGGATTTTAGCGACCCATCTTCATTATACCGGACGTAGATTAGCCCTTTGGCGCCAATCTGTGGTCGCTTGAGCCAGTCGGTCAACTCGTCTAGCTGCTTGCGGGTGTAGTACGCACAGCCCGGCACGTTAATGCCTACCACAAGTTGGGCTGAGTCGAAAACGGGAAAGCCTTTTCCCTGCGCCAGGTCAGTCAACTCCACGAATTCCATCCCAAACCTGGTATCAGGCTTGTCGGAACCGTACCGGCGCATGGCATCGGCATAGGTCATGCGGGGTACGTCGGCTAAGTCGATGCCCCTCACCGATTTAAACAGATGCCGAATCAGTCCCTCGAACATGTTCAGGATGTCTTCCTGCTCCACAAACGACATTTCGCAGTCGATCTGGGTGAACTCGGGCTGGCGGTCGGCGCGGAGGTCTTCGTCCCGAAAGCACTTCACAATCTGGTAGTAGCGGTCGAACCCCGACACCATCAGCAGTTGCTTGAAAGTCTGGGGCGACTGGGGGAGGGCGTAAAATTCGCCGGGGTTCATCCGGCTTGGCACCACAAAGTCACGGGCGCCTTCCGGCGTCGACTTAATCAGGACGGGTGTCTCAACCTCAATGAAATCCTGACCGTCCATGTACAGCCGTGTTTGTTGGGCCATGCGGTGACGCAGTTCAAGATTGCGCCGAACGGGACTCCGGCGCAGGTCCAGGTATCGGTATTTCAAACGGAGGTCGTCGCCCCCGTCGGTTTCGTCGTCGATCAGGAAGGGAGGTGTTTTGGCTGTATTCAGCACTGTCAATGACGTGACCTTAATTTCAATGTCGCCGGTGGGTAGATTGGGGTTTTTGGATTTACGTTCAATAATGGCCCCCGTAGCCTGTAACACAAACTCGCGGCCGAGCGAACGGGCAATGGCAAACAGTTCAGGATCGGTCTGGCCGTCTTCGAGCAGGAGTTGGGTAATGCCGTAGCGGTCGCGGAGGTCGACCCAGAGCACACCGCCCTTGTCGCGAACGGTTTGAACCCAGCCGCAGAGGGTCGTTGTGGTGTTGGCGTCGGTTAGGCGGAGCTGGCCGCATGTGTGGGTTCTGAGCATTGAGGTAAACGAGCTAATGGGTAAACGAGTGCTGCGGGCCTGAATCGCTGTTCACTCATCCACTTTTTGATTATGCCGCAAAGGTAAGGAGTTTGTGGGCGCATACGGCATTGAAGCGCGTGTGCGCGTCTACTAAGTAACCGAATGGAAGACCAAAGAGGCATTTACGAATGGAAATTCCCAAGCTGTTCGTTACGGTCATAACCGGGTCAAAGCTTTCTGATTCTGGTTTTCTAATTAGCGGTTTATTTTGTATATTTACCTCCCCAATTTTTGATAAACAACCATACTAATGACATCGGTAACTGGCCTGAAAACCAGGAGGTCGGTGCCCAAACCGCATGAAGCGAGGAAGACATAATCCCAATCAACTTCAGATCGACTTTCTGGCCTCTTTTCGCCGGATGCTCATCAGTCTGGGCGGCCCCGAGAAGCTGCCTGCCAACGAAAGTTTGTTTATGCGCATGACCGATCAGTGGGAAAACACCCAGGTTATGCCGGCCGATTTGCTTTTTCAGAAAAGCCCGGTTGAGGCTGTTGTATTCCGGCTGCAAAAAAATGACCGCGACAGCGGAACCGAGCGTATGCAATTCCCGGCCGAATTGATTGCCGGTGAGATTCGCGGGGAGCAGGGACTGACGGGTTTTTCGGCCAAATTTCGGGAACAGGGCTGGGTTATCCTGCCCGCCGAACTGTCAGCCATGTATAAAAACCTGTTCCTGAACATTCTTACGGCTTCGGTTGGGCTGGAGCACTTGTATCCGTCGCGGCCTGCCTTACTGGCCGAAGCTGAGCGGATGGCGCTGGCGGCTATGTTGCCGGAAGAGGAAGTTCGTAAGTTTTTCGGCCTGCGGCTGTCGCGGTTTCCCGACAGTTTCCGCAGTGAAGTTGTCAACTATTACAACCTGCCATTTGATTACGTCCTGAAGCGGGCCAACCACGTAGGACTGGTGTCGGATCAGGTTATCGAAGAGTCGCGCAACAACACCCAGCCGTTACGTTCCACCATCCTGCGTCGCCCGCAGAGTAGTCGAGCTGCGTAGGTCGAGCCGCGCAGGGCGGGTAACTATTAACCCTTCTTTTACAGGGGATTTACCTGATGTATTTATTTGTTATTAGCCGGTCAGACACACTTACGTAACTGACCGGCTTTTTCTATGCGCCTGCTTATGAATTTTCAATACAATTGGTCATTGTTGTCGTAAACAGTAAGAAATGTGCAGGCTACTTTCAAGGCTGCTTTCGGAGATCCAGCGTATGGAACAGAAACAGCCGGGCAACGTGGTTATTGACAAACACGTTGCCTGTTGCCTGCTGTTGGAATAAATTCATATAACCTACCTGTGCCGTAAACGACTTACTGAACGGATAAGATAAGCCGACAAAGAACCTATTCTGATCAAAGTAATTGTAGGTGATCTGCTTCCCAAGATTGACGAACGTTTCGTTTTGAAGCACAAAATTTGGCACACCGGGCCGTATTGCATCACCCTTCAGCGGTATTTGAACCATAAAATTATAACGTAGTCGCCAATTGAAGCCGTAACCGTCGGCCAACTGATCACCTGTAATCCGATGATTGAACCGCTCCTCGGCCCGAACCCACTGCGTCAGGTTAAGTCGCCCAAACCGGGATGACCACCAAACTTGCTGCCACGGACGATGTTCAGGACGTATTATACCACTGGGTGCTAGGTAAGATCCTACGTAGGCATAACCAGCCGTAAGCCGGACATTGTCGGCAAGGTAATAGGTTAGCCCAGCCCGATATAGGGTCTGATTCCAGCGAGCCAGAAAGTCAGTGCGCCGTAAATGAATCTCACCCCAAAGGCCCCAATGCGTATTGAACCGGGTTTGATTAAAATAGCCGAGCCAGGCCTGCTCTTGCTGCTGCACGTTTTTGATGGTCTGTCCGATGATGGACTGGCTGACTAAGACAAAAAACAGAAACAGTATTCTTTTCTTCATACACTGATTTGTGCGTGTAAAATTGACTTCTTCTGCGATGTATTGTTGCTCAAATAAGAAAAATGCAAATATCGTCTGATTTGTAATCAGCAAATTAGGATGTGGCGGCAATATACTATTTTCTTTGTAAACCCTACTTGATCAATAGATTATAAGTACTAATAGTCTATCTGGAATAGGGAGTAATAAAACACTACAACCGCATCGGATTATCAGGACATGAAAAACTATTTATTACCGGTACTGTCATTCCTTATTTCACTTGTTTTTAGGCTTCCTGGCCTGGCGCAGGACGACCTTGTTCTGCTATCAGGACGGGTCGATGACAACGAGACCCATCAGCCAATACCGGGTGCGGGTGTTCTAATTAAGAATACCGTGTCTGGAACTATTACCAACGAAAAGGGCGAGTTTACCTTGAAAACCAAAGTTAAATTCCCCTTCATACTGGTCTTTCGGGTGGTTGGATACGCCCCAAGGGAAGTCACGGTAGTGCGTCCGGAGGATAAAATTGCCGTATCGCTCAATACCCAGGCTATTCTGGGCCAGGAAGTCGTCGTAACGGCCTCACGCATTGAGGAAAACATTCTGAAATCGCCGGTGGCTATCGAGAAACTGAATCTTCGTGTGCTGAAAGAAAGCCCGGCTCCCAGTTTCTATGACGCGCTGGAGAACGTGAAAGGCGTACAAATGCTCACGTCGAGTATTACCTTCAAAGTGCCCAACACGCGGGGGTTCAACGTACCCAATAATTTCCGTTTTATGCAGCTTGTGGACGGCGTAGACATGCAGGCCGCCACTTTAGGCGTACCCTTGGGCAATGCTATCGGACCAACGGAACTAGACATTGAAAGTATTGAAATTACCCCCGGAGCGGCATCGGCTCTTTATGGCATGAACGCCATTAACGGAATTGCAAACCTGCAAACCAAAAGTCCTTTCCAGTACCAGGGCCTAAGCGTATATCAAAAAGTAGGGGTGAACCACGTAGATGGTATCGACCGCGACCCCAGCCTGTTGACCGAAACGGCCATTCGGTATGCTAAAGCGTTTAATAACCGATTTGCCTTCAAAGTAAATGTTAGCAATTTAAAGGGCACTGATTGGGTTGCCAATGGACTAAATGACCAGAACCCGCAAAACCTGGCCTCCGCTAATCCCCGTTTTCCGGAACTCTCAGGTTCTGCTAATCCGGCACTGGATCAGTGGAGCCGTTATGGAGATGACCGCCAGGCACGTCAGGCAATTGCGGTCCAGTATAAAGGAAAAACCGAAACCTTCAACGTATCCAGAACAGGCTATCTTGAAAAAGATTTGACGTATAAAGACGTTCGTAATCTTAAATTTGACATCGGCGCTTTTTATAAACTAAGCGAAAAATTAGAGTTATCCTATAGTTATCGCTATGGGATGATGGACGGTATTTTTCAGCGGGGAAATCGAATTCAACTCAAGGACGTAACCGTACAAAATCATAAGGTCGAATTGCGGGGTAGTGACCTGTTGCTGCGTGGTTATTTGCTCAAAGAAAATACGGGTCGTTCCTACAACTTAAATCCGGTAGCCTATAACCTTGATTTGAGCAACGCAACGAACGCTGTATGGGGCGCTCGCTTTAAAAACGAATTACAAACCCAGCTAAACAACGGTACAGATTTGGCAGTGGCCATGAAGTTAGCCCGGGGCGTAGCCGACCAGGGTCGCTATGAACCAGGAACGGCTCGTTTTGATGCGCTTAAAAACACCATTGTTAATTCTAACAACTGGGATATTGCCTCGGCCGTAGCGGGTGGCGCACCCAATGGCGGGGGTGCCTTGTGGCAATACAGCAATACCTATCATGCAGATTTTCAGTACAATTTTAGTCATATCAAGTGGGCAACTATCCTTGTAGGAGCCGATTACCGCCGGTACGAGGTCATCCCTGACGGCAATACATTCGTTGATTTTTCGCGGCCTCTCGACACCAGAACCCTCCCCGATGCGACGGGCAGTTTCGGTAAAAATCAGATTTATACCAAATACGGAGCGTTTGGTCAGGTAACGAAGTTGTTTTTTGCTGATAAGTTAAAGGTGAACCTGTCGGCGCGGGTAGACAATAACCCCGAATTCAGCCCTAAGTTCAACCCACGGGTGGCGGTGGTTTATACGGCGGCAGAAAAACATAATTTTCGGGCGTCGTTTCAGAACGGATTCCGTTTCCCTGCTTTGTTTGAGGCACTTTCATTCTTAAACAATGCCAGTGTGCGCCGAGTGGGTGGTTTGCCACGGGTAAACGAGGGTATTGGATTCAACGATAATTCCTACACGCTGGCTTCTTACGATAAGTTTACGGCGGCTGTCAGTGGCGATGTAGCGACGGGATTGAGTCGCAATGAGGCTGCTCTCAAAAACCGCGCTATTCTGGAAATAGCCAACCTGCAGGGGGTACACCCGGAGAGCGTCAATTCATTCGAAGCAGGCTACAAAAGTGTGTTGCTCAACAATAGGTTAGCCATTGATTTTGACGCGTACGCCAATACCTACACAGGCTTCCTAGGGCAGGTAGAGGTAGCCGTACCAAAATCAGGAAAAGTAGGCACCGACGCGGCCGTGCTGGATATGCTGACCCGCTCGCAGCAGGACCGGTACCGGGTTTATACCAACGCCAAAAACAAATACACCAGCTACGGGTCGTCGTTGGGTTTTACCTACAATGTCTACAAAAAATACACGACTTCGGGCAACGTCAACTATAACGCCCTGACGGCCAATCCAAACCCGGATGTTTTCCTGACAGGTTTTAATACCCCAAAATGGGTTACGAATCTGACTTTCGGTAACCGTGAGGTAGTGAAAACTGTTGGTGGCGTGGCAATAGGTTTCAATGTGGTATGGCGGTGGCAGGATAATGTCTACTGGGAAAGTACGCTGGCAAACGGGCAAGTTCCGGCTATTCACACCGTTGATGCCCAGACAAGCCTGACACTGCCCAAATCACAGGTAAGATTTAAACTTGGCGGGTCAAATATCTTCAACCATCGGTATATTCAGTACGCAGCCGGGCCAACCATTGGCGGATTGTACTACATGGCCATCACGTATGATATAACGCGGTTCTGATTAACGTTTATAGTAAATCCGGTTTTGGTAGTTGGAACGGTTATTGTAATTACAAGCGCAACGGTCAAAAAACAGCCTCCTGCTGTTTTTCGACCTTCTCGTGAATTTTAGTAACCTTTGTACGAGTAGCCTGCTAATTGCTTTTATAACAACTATTGACCAGGAGCAACTCTATGAGACCCTACTTTTTTACTCTGTTACTCATCCTGATGCCCTGCGGGATGGTTCTGGCGCAGGTGACCCCGCCCGGAGCCGTTTATCCCGGTAGCGGTCAGCAGGCCACTAGTTCGCCGGTAATAACCCTGGCCGGTGTAGTTACGGATGAGAAAGACCAGCCGCTGGCGGGCGTTAACCTTGTTATTCGGGGCACCAGTACGGGCACTGTTACCGGGGCCAACGGTCGTTTCTCGCTGTCAACCAGCGCGTCGCTACCCCTCACGATCAGTGCATCCTTCATTGGCTACCGGCGGCAGGATGTGGTGGCCAGGGGCAGTAACTTTCGGGCGCTGAGCATAAAAATGGTGGAAGAGGCCATAATGGCCAATGAAGTGGTCGTTTCGGCGAGCCGTGTGCCCGAAGACATTCAGAAAGCAGCCGTAACGGTCGAAAAATTGGGCACCCGCCAGTTTCAGCAGTCGCCGGCTGCCAGCCCGTTCGATGCGCTGCAGAACGTGAAAGGCGTGGATTTACTGACGCAAAGTCTAACCTTTAAATCGGTGAACCTGCGCGGTTTCGGAGCCAACAACAACAATCGTTTTCTGCAACTGACCGACGGCATGGACAATCGTTCGCCGGGGCTGGGTTTTGGCTTTGGCAACGTAGCGGGCATCTCGGATCTGGATGTCGAAAGCATTGAACTGATTCCGGGCGCGTCGTCGGCGCTCTACGGTCCCGACGCCCTGCAGGGGCTGATGCTGACAACCAGCAAGAACCCGTTTACCTACCAGGGGCTGAGTGCCCAGGTGAAGGTAGGAATGAATAACGTGGGGAAAGAAAATTTTGGACCCAGGGGCTACGCCGATCTGGCTATCCGGTATGCCAGACAACTGGGTACCCGCTTTGCGGTCAAGGCCAGTTTTCAGCGGCTCACCGGCACCGACTTCATTGCCGATGATTACAGCGACCGTTCGACTCGCGCCCGCACCGGGTTCTTCTCAACAGACCCCAGCCGGGGTGGTGTTGCAACCGGTGTTAGTTACGTGCCAGTCAGCGACCCGAACACCAACTTCGAGTATGACGGGGTAAACATTTATGGCGATGACGTCAACGCGGGTGGGGCGTTCCGATTCCCCACTACGTACGCAAATGTTCTGTTGCGGAACAAATTAGTAACCCGCACGGGCTACACAGAACTGGAGGTGCTGGGTAACAACGGAAAGGTATTTAACAACCGCGCCAACGTATCGCTGCATTATAAACTAGGCCGTAACGTCGAAGCGTCGGTCGGGTGGTACTACGGCAACGGCAATTTCATCCGCACGGCGGGATTCCGCGAGTACTTCCCCGATTACCGACGCAACCAGTTCAAAGCCGAACTGCGGGGCGACAATTTCTTTTTGCGGGCCTACACTACGCAGCAGAACGCCGAGGGTTGGAACATTGGCCAAACGGCCACGGCCATCAACAATGCCTGGAAGCCGCTAAACCAGTGGGCTGCTGAGTTTGGGCAGGCCTACGTCGAAAACAAAGTGAGGATCAACGAGGCAAGGCTGGTGGCTGACCGGGGACGGTACCTGCCCGGATCGGCCAGTTTCAACCAGGTGCGCGACCTGTTTGCCAATACGTTCAACACCGATACGGTGCCGGGTTACAGAGTCAGGGGGCTACGCTTTCGCGACAATTCGTCCCTGTATCATTACGAGGGCATGTATAACCTGACGAAGCTGCTGGACGATGCCGT
>DATHAW010000726.1:0-4835 GCA_035296465.1 Spirosoma sp. | reverse complement strand
CGGTAGCAGCCACCCCTACTGACAGTTCGACGGAAAAAACAGCAGAACCGCAAACGGAAACGGCTAAATCAGAACTGGAAACGCCCAAAGAGGAAGAGTCGAAGAAGTCCGACACCAAAGCGGCTAAGAAGTCAGCCAGGACTACGGGCGTGGCCCCAACCCCGCCAACAGGCACGAAAGTGGTAAAGGAAGAGAAAAAAGAAGCCAAGAAAAAAGACAAAGAAGAAGAGAAAGAAGGCTTCTAAAAGATAACCTATTGGTTGTCTGGCAATTATTACGGCTTGTGGAAAATCTTTGCCCGTTGGTGCAACGTAAGGGGCCCGTATGCTGTCTTTCTTCTGACTACTACCTAAACTGCCCGGCATCTGAACCTGTTGGACTCCAAACCTTACCCTGACCGCCATACTGATCTGGTCAAGCGCTGCCAACAGGGTGAGCGACGGGCGCAGTTTGACCTATATCAGCAGTATGTGAAGGCTATGTATAATGTCTGCCTCCGTATTGTAAACCATGAGGCCGAGGCTGAAGATGTCTTGCAGGAAGCCTTTATCGATGCGTTCAGTCATATTGGCACGTTCCGGGGACAGAGCACATTTGGCGCCTGGCTGAAACAGATTGTAGTTAATCGGGCTATCAACCACTTGCGTGGCAGACGGCTGGAATTGGTTGGGTTAGAGTCAAATCGGTTTGGTGAAGACGATGGCCCCGACTTTGCTGATGCTGAGCCTTTTGACGAAGAAGGCATTCAACTGGAAGTAGAACGAGTTCAGCGTGCTATGCACCAGTTGCCCGAAGGGTACCGCGTCGTGTTATCGCTCTATCTATTTGAGGGGTATGACCATGAAGAGATTAGTAATGTACTGAATATCAGCGAAACGACATCCCGGACGCAGTACCTGCGGGGCAAGAAACGCTTGCTGGAATTATTACAATACCGGCCCTCAGGGTCGGCGGGGTAAACAACAGATAACCAGACGACCGAAAGGTACGTCGTTACAGAAAATGAAAAAAGATAATTTAGAACGCTTCGTACGCGACAACCGCGAAGCTTTTGACGATCGGGAGCCACCCAACGATTTGTGGCAAAAAATAGAAAGCGGCCTTAATAAGCAATTGGGACAGTCTGGTTCAGACCAGACCAAACCAGATAGTTTATCGCCATTTCAGCAGATTCATAAAAATTTATCCCAGAGCGAGGCAGCTCCCTCAGAAGGGTTCAGGTTAGGCCAACGGATGGACGGATGGTTGCCAACGGCATGGTCTGGGCTTAGCTGGCGGGTAGCCGCTTCCATAGTGGTGCTTTTGCTGGCGGGTAGTTTTTTGTATATGAACTACCACTATGGCGTAGCGCACCAACCCGAACTTGTTGCGGCTAACCCGACGTATGCCAAAGCAGTGTTGAATTATACACGGTTAATTGATGACAAACGCGCCGAACTGAAACAAATGACCGAAGGCAACCCTGCTTTATACCGCGAGTTTGCTACCGATCTGGACCGGCTCGAAAAATCATACCAGAATCTGAAAGCTGACTTACCCAGGAATCCGAATCAGGATGTCTTGATCCGGGCCATGATTCAGAATTTAAACTTCCAGATTGAACTGCTCAATCAACAGTTGGATGTTATTCAGCGCATCAACCGACAGACCCATGAAAATCCTGTATAGCGTTTTGCTCTGTGCGTTACCCTTGCTGACCTGGGCCAAAGGTCCTGAGCCTGAGTGCTTGAGTTACGTCGAGAAAAAAAAGACGATCATTAAAGTGTTCGACGTAGACCCAAATGATGCTCTAACGGTCGATAATCAGTTTGGACAGGTGTCCGTTGCCATCTGGGACAAGAGCGAGATACGGGTGCAAATCACGATTTCAGCTAACTCAGACTCCGACGAGCGGGCACAGCAATTTATGAATGCGGTCGACATCGATGAAAAACGAACGGGCAATCAGATCGTTATACGCACTAATTTCAACCAAAACGCTGCGTCAAACTGGAGTCTTGGCAATTGGAAAAATGGCAAAGATCGTAACAACGTCCGCATCGACTATGCCGTGTCGATGCCTCGCCAAAACGCCTTAAATGTCCGCAACCGGTTTGGCAATACAAGTATTCCGGCGTTTTATGCCCCCCTAACGGTTCATAACCGCTACGGCAACTTCGACGCCAATGATTTGTCAAATCAGCAAAACGACATCGACGTAGCCTATGGTCAGGCGAATATCCGCACGCTCGACGAGGGTAAGCTGGACATTGCCTACGGTAACCTGGACCTAAACCGCGCAAACGTGCTGACATTGGTAAACAAGTTCGGAAAAATGCGGATTGGCGAAGTAGGCCGGCTTGTTGCCAATATCGATTATTCGGGCGCATCCATCGGCACCATACGCGAGTCAGGCCGGATCAGGTTAAACTTTTCGGGTGGCTTCAAAATTGAGCAGCCGCCCAAGACCGGTGACCTGGACATTCAGTCGTCCTATTCATCCGTAGCCATACCTATGAACAGTAGCGCCGACTCTGACTTCGATGTGACTGTTACGTATGGTAACTTCAATTACACGTCGGGTCCGGCATTCCGCTTCAAAACTAACCCCGACGATACAGGTGATAATAATCGCGGTGTTCGGATGACCAAACAATACGTGGGCAAGATTGGGAACGGAACCGGCACTAAGATTCGGGTTGTCTCAAAGTTTGGTAACGTAAGCTTTCGATAGGTTTAAAACGGAAACCGGACTGATATCGTGATGCCAGTTCATGCATCACGATATCAGTCCGGTTTCCGTTTTAGGCTTAAAGTGCCTTCACTACGTTCGTGAACTCGCGCGATTTGAGCGATGCTCCGCCAATCAGCCCGCCATCGACATCGGGCTGGGCAAAGAGTTCGGCCGCGTTTTTTTCGTTGGCGCTTCCACCATACAGAATGCTGCTATCCTGTGCCACCGTATCACCGTACTGCCCGGCGATGTGCCGACGCAATTCAGCGTGCATGTCCTGCGCCTGCGTTGAGGAAGCCGTCAGGCCGGTGCCGATCGCCCAGATGGGTTCGTAGGCAATAACTACCTTAGCAAACGAATCAGCGGAAAGATGGAATAAGCTTTCGGTGAGCTGTTGTTTTACAAAAGCGTTATAATTGCCACTCTCGCGGAGCTCCCGCGACTCGCCACAGCAGAAAATAGGCGTTAGTCCGTTTTCTAGAGCGATGTTTACCTTCCCGGCTAACTGGGCGTTGGTTTCCGCAGCGTACTGCCGCCGTTCGCTGTGGCCCAGAATTACGTATTCGACACCGATAGACTGGAGCATGGGGGCCGAGATTTCGCCCGTATAAGCACCCGAGGCTTTCTCGTGACAGTTCTGCGCCCCGAGCGATATAGGGCCGCCTGCTGTCAAATACTGCCGAAAGGTGGTGAGGTAGATCGCAGGCGGACATAACACCACTTCAACGTTTGCCCCATTTGCTGCGCTTAGTACCTCATCGTTAATCATGTGGACAACTTCCGATAGCAGGGCCTTTGCTTCGTCGGCAGTCTTATTCATTTTCCAGTTACCGGCAACGATTTTTTTACGCATAACAAAATAGTAAGATGGTCAAAATCAAATAATAACGTATTTAACGAGCAGCTATATTTGCTCACTTACGGGCGAAATTAGGTCTTTTCACCGGAACCCTCATTTCTGGCACAGGCTATATTTTTAAGGCTGAACGCTGGCCTGCCCACACCTTTTATAAACCAGAAAAACCAACCCCTTAAACTTTGTGTTATTCTGATAAAAAATACGTAATTTCAATGCCTTAAACAAGTTACATGAAAACGCTGGTTCTGATCGTTAGCCTTATTTGCACCGGTCTGGCCGCACGGGGTGATGATCACAACCGTACGCCCGATAAGGACCGGTATGGTTTTTTTATTGCCGGCAACCGTTCCTGGGCACGCATTCCGTTTGAACTGCACTCGAACCTGATTATTATACCCGTCCGGGTTAACGACTCCGATACCCTCCGATTCATTCTGGATACGGGCGTGAGCAATACCATTATCACTGATCCTTCCGCTTTTCGCCACCAACCGCTTCGGCTCACCCGAAAAATTAAATTAACGGGGGCAGGCGAAGGAGGTAATCTAACCGCTTCCGTTGCCATCGACAATCGGCTGAGCCTGGGTTTGCTTCGGGCATCGCATCATAACCTTGTTATTCTGGACGAAGACATCCTTCAGCTTTCGGAGTATGTTGGTACGCCGGTGCATGGCATTTTTGGCTACGAGATTTTTGCCAACTTCGTGGTGAACGTCGATTTTCAGCGCCGGGAAATCACCATCACTGATCCCAAAAAATACCGGTACAAGAAACGCAACGGCGACCGTTACCCCATAACCATCCAGGATACAAAAGCTTATACGGATGCCCTATCGGTGTTTGATGGCGAGAAAACGGTCCCATTACGGGTGGTGCTTGACACGGGTGCGGGCCATGCGCTGTTGCTCGACCGGTCTCGTAGTACGGCCTCCATGCCCCTACCCATGAAATTCATCCGGGCCCAACTGGGCCGCGGCCTGAATGGCGTAATAAACGGCAGCGTGGGGCGCATTCAGAAAATCCGCTTCGGACGCTATGAACTGGCCAACATCCTGGCGTCGTTTCCCGACAGTACGTCTTTCGGGATGAAGCTGGTCGACATGCCCGAGCGACAGGGTAATGTGGGCTGCGAGTTGCTGCGTCGGTTCAACGTTACGTTTAACTACCCCGACCGCTACATCGTGATGAAGCCTATAAAACGGTTAATGCGTGAGGAATTCTAACACGACATGAGTGGTCTGGAGCTCAAGGCAAAGGGTGATC
>DATHAW010000725.1:0-3991 GCA_035296465.1 Spirosoma sp. | reverse complement strand
ATTGAGCAGGGTTATGAAGCTGCTAAAGCCGCATCCGTTTCGCTGCTCTCAACGCTGAAAGCCGAGTTAGGCGAGCTTGGCCGCATCCGGCGCATTGTGAAAGTGACGGGTTTTGTCAACTCCATGCCCGACTTCACCGATCAGCCTAAAGTCGTCAATGGTTGTTCCGATTTGTTGGTAGCTCTGCTTGGTGATAAAGGCAAACACGCTCGGTCGGCGGTGGGCATGGTCGCCTTGCCGCTCAACGCTGCTGTAGAAATAGAGCTGGTTGTGGAAGTGGAGTAGGGGTTACTGCTCTTCGCCCCGAATTCGGAAAACGCCCCCCTCAAGCGATTCATCCAGGCGAAGCTGGCACGCCAGACGGCTGTCGAAATCGGCATCGGGAAGGGTGTCGAGCATATCCATCTCAGCGTCCTGGGCCGGGGGAAGTCTGTCGAGGCCATCGAGCACCTGCACATGGCAAGTGGCACAAAGGGCCATCCCACCACAGGTCGCCAGGATGTTGTAATCAGACGCCTTCATGACTTCCATCAGGCTCAGATTGATGCCTTCCGGTAGTTCGAGCGTTTGCCGGTCGCCAAGGCGATCTTCAATGGTAAATTGAATCATATGGGTAGTAGCATGCGTGGTCAATAGTCATCTTCATTAGAAACAATGAATGATAACCATTGACCACGCATTTTACTACCCATATGATTCAATTTACCATTGAAGATCGCCTTGGCGAACGGCAAACACTTGAACTACCGGAAGGCATTAATCTGAGCCTGATGGAAGTCATGAAGGCGTCTGATTACAACATCCTGGCGACTTGTGGTGGGATGGCCCTTTGTGCCACTTGCCACGTGCAGGTGCTCGATGGCCTCGACAGACTTCCCCCGGCCCAGGACGCTGAAATGGATATGCTCGACGCCCTTCCCGATGCCGATTTCGACAGCCGTCTGGCGTGCCAGCTTCGCCTGGATGAATCGCTTGAAGGGGGCGTTTTCCGAATTCGGGGCGAGTCCCAATAACCCCTACTTTACTTCTACAATCATCTCAATTTCGACAGCAGCGTTGAGCGGCAAGGCGACCATGCCCACCGCCGACCGGGCGTGCTTGCCTTTATCTCCAAGCAGGGCTACCAGCAAATCGGAACAGCCATTGACGACTTTAGGCTGATCGGTGAAGTCGGGTATAGAGTTGACAAAACCCGTCACTTTCACAATCCGCCGGATGCGGCCAAGGTCGCCCAATTCTGCTTTCAGCGTTGAGAGCAGCGACACTGATGCGGCTTTAGCAGCTTCATAACCCTGCTCCACGGTCAGGTCTTTGCCAAGTTTTCCGGTAATTGTTGATCCATCGGCGCGTGATGATATGTGGCCAGCGAGGAACATGAGGTTGCCCGTTCGAACAGCCTTGACGTAGTTACCGGCAGATTTGGTGGGTGCTGGCAGCACAAGACCCATACCAGTCAGTTTTTGCTCGACCGACTGAGCAATGGCAGCCGGGCTAATAGCAAGCAGGCTTAGGTAAAAAGCCGCAAGAAAGTATTTCATCGGGTGTATACGTAGTGGTTAATTTCGGCTGACTTCCCGGAAATCAAGTTGCTGAATCAGGGCTGGCATTTCAGGAGTAAGGGTAAAGAATACATCGATGTTGGCCCGGTCGCCTTCCAGCAAAAAATGCCCTCGTAACTGGTTCTCCGATACTAACTCACCAACGTGCTTAATCGGCCCCACTTTAACATACAGTTCCTGCACGGCCTTACGGCGAGTTTCAGCGGATTGATCTGGAAAGAAGTTTTCGGCAAAAATGCCACTACGTTCGGCATTGGTGAAATTGGGGAGCAGCATGACTAATTCAGCTTTACGCTGCGCTAGGATGGGCGATACCGGCAGTTGTCGCGGCTGTAGTTTTCCGATGGAAATCAATGTATCGATTACTACCGAGTTAATGGCTCCTAGCCCCGCGTAGGTCAGGTTTCCATAAGCAATAACACCAATACCATAATCAGGCAGGATGCGCCACTGGCTACCAAATCCCGGCAAACCACCGCTGTGCCCCACGTCGACACGACCCGTACAGTTCTGATTCCAGCGAAGTCCGTAGCCGTAACCACTCGTGATGGGGCAAAGCTGCCCGGCCGAGTTACGGGCCTGTGCGGACAGTCCGGCAAAGGTCCACGGCTGCTGCATCTCCCGAATAGAACTCCGCTTAACCGGCATGGCCGATGAGCCTCCCCCATCAGGATCGCTACGTGGTGGCCACGCCCATTGATGGAACGCTACGTATTTGCTGAAATCTTCGATGGATGTAATCAGGCCGCCCATAGCACCCCAGGAACCGTCGTGCAAGAGCGGTTCTTCAACCCAAGTGCCGTCTTTCCAACGATACCCATGCGCCAGACGGTCGGCAGGAACGCGGTCATATTCCCACTCCGTGTCCATCATACTAAGCGGTTTCAGAATTGAGTCGGTGATGTACTGCTCATAGGATTTGCCCGACACGACGCCAATGATACGGCCCAGCATGGCAAAGCCAAGGTTGCTGTATTCATAAGCGATACCAGGCGCGTTAGCGGTTGAAATACCACCCTTTATCAGATTTACTAAATCAGCGTCGGTGTCGGCAAGCTGGCGGTCGCCCCAGGGGTTGTCCTCTGGAAAACCAGCTGAGTGGGTCATTAGGTGCCGAACTGTAATGCGTGGCGCATCGGCCGTGAGGTATTTGTGCGTTTTCAACTCCGGTATGTACTGCTCAGCGGGATCGTCGAGCCGCAACCGGCTCTCATCGCGAAGTTTCAGGATGGCCATTGCCGTAAGGCTTTTAGTCATCGATGCAATCTTAAACAGCGATTTGGGTGTTGCGGGCGTCTTTTTTGCCACATCTGTGTAGCCCATCCCACCCGAATACACCAGCTTACCATCCAGTACGATTCCAAAAGCCATACCCGGATAATGGAATTTCTCGGCCCGCTCGCGGTAAAGTTTTTCAACTATCGGGAAAGCGGCCTGTAGCTTAGCCAGCCTATCAGCGTCAGCGAAGGTGGGCGGCTGATAAGTGTTGACGGATTGTACAGTAGCCGTACGCACAGGTTGCTGGGCATAGGCAGTACCAATCATCATGAACAGTAAAGCAATGAGTTGTTTCATAGGCTGAATAAATGGCAGGCTCCTTAAGTAGGAGCCGAATGGCCGTACTAACTTATAAAATAACCCTGCATAACTACCACAACTTAGCACTAAACCTTTCTTAAAATGACCTTATCGCCCTTGTCGGAAAGCATCATAATTAGCTCCCTTCCATAAAAAGAGGTAAAAAACGCGGCAAATCTAACGAAGTCTTTCGCCCGGTATCTGCGCCATTCGTAGAACATGATTACTACGTAGCGTTTGGTACGTACCAAAAGAGCCGTCCCGCGACGGCTCTTTTGGTTGGAAACAGGCTTAATCGTTGTATGAAATCATTTTATAGCCATTTGGCCATTCAGGAGGTACTTGTCTAAAAACTCCTTAATGGCTTTGTAGGCTGTAATTTCGTTTTCTTTCTTCACAAACCCGTGGCCCTCATCAGGGAAGGTAATGTACTCAACGGGTACGCCATTTTTCTTTACATTCGCCACGATTTCGTCCGACTCGATTTTCAACACGCGTGGGTCATTGGCTCCCTGAATTACAAGCAAGGGCTTTTTAATACGCTGCGTGTGAAATAGGGGCGATTTGTTATACAGCGCGACAGAATCCGTTTTAGGGTGGCCAAGTTCTTTAAATAGAGCTTCGCGCTGCGGTCCCCACCATTCGGGCATGCTGTTAAGCGTACGAAGCCAGTTAGCAACTCCGAAAATATCGACGCCTACGGTAAACTCGTCGGGCGTGAAGGTCAAACCCGCCAGGGTCATGTAGCCCCCATATGACCCGCCCATTATTCCGATTTTAGCTGGGTCCACGTAACCCGTGGCGATCAGGGCTTTCTTTGACTCCACGCAGTCGCGCAGGTCAGCGTCGCCGTG
>DATHAW010000724.1:0-5508 GCA_035296465.1 Spirosoma sp. | reverse complement strand
AAATGGTCTATTATCACCGGGACGTAAAGCGCTGCGGGGCGCATTGAACGCCATTTTATGGCTGGCATTGGTGGGATATATTCTGCAAATCAGTTGGTCGGTTGAGCAGCCAGCCACTCATGCACTGCTGGCCGGTGATGATGTTCCGGCATCCTACGCCCGATTGCTGCAGGACAGTCTTCACATTCAGGACCGGTTTACAGCTGGGCCGCTCAAAACAAGCCCAGATTCCATTACGTTGGTCGGACAGGAATTTCCGGGCGAACTGCTGACCCGACTCAGCTCGTCAACCGTCCGTTGGATTCCCTACGACCAGCCTGGCCACATATACAACCTGCGCTGGAAAGGTGTGGTACGTCAGGGTGAGATGCAGCGCATAACGGGACATATCCAATCACCCGACCGGCGGCTACTCCGTATTCAGTTCGGCCAGCAAACCCTCGACAGCCTGATGCTGAAGCCGGGCAGCAACTCCATCACAATGCAATTTCCGGTTTTTGGCCGGGGACGTCTTCACACAGAGTTAGTATTGGGCAACCAGGTGATCGATAGGGTGCGCTTCTACAGTCGGCCAACAGCACCTCTACAGATTCGGTTTGTGCTTGATAACCCTGATTTCGAAAGCAAAACCCTGGCCGAATGGCTTGGCAAACAAGGGCACTCGGTACAAGTATTAACCACGCTGGCCAAGAATGTACGCAGTAACACAGGAATTAACGGGTATTCAGCAGAAAGAAGCAACAAACCGGATGTAGTAGTCACCGACCCCACCAATGCGGCCAATGGGATCGTTCGCAAAACCATCGCCGACGGGAAAGCGGTCCTTTTCATCAATCTAAGTAATCCAGTGACAGACGTAGCGGCTATTAACCGGGCGCTGGGAACGCGCTGGCAAGTCAGTCGGCAATCCAACCAGGAATCGGTCCCGGTAGGTAACAGCCTGACAGCCCACCCCTATCGGTTTCTAAATTCCCCGAATCAGTTTGCCGTTTCTGGCTATCCGGTAGCCATGCAGCAATCGGCGGGGCGAGTGGGCGTAAGTTTGCTCAACGAAACGTTCCCGCTGGCCCTTAGTGGCGACACTGCGGCCTACAGCCGGATTTGGCACGCGGTGATGGCCCGACTGCAACCGGCCGAAAAAAACAACGTCTTACTTGATGCCCCGGTCTTTGGTAGCCTACCAAATAAGGTATTCGTCAACACCCCAATCCTTAACAAGTCCCTGCTACGGGTAGGAACGGATACGGTACGAATGACACGTTCACCACTCAACCAGCAATCATCAGCCGGAATCCTGTTGATGAAGCTGACCGGCTGGCAACCTGTTCAGGATTCGCTGGCGATTTGGGTAGAGCAAATAAAAAAGGGTAACCCGGCAGCAGACCGACAGGTGGTTAGCCAGTTTATGTCGGCTCATGCTAAATATGAGCCAATCCGCACCGCTACGTCCGCCCAAATGGGTAAAACGCTGCTCCGCGAGATGGTGCCTGGCTGGGCATGGTTGACCATTTCCCTACTCTGCCTAACTGCCCTATGGGTAGAACCTAAATTAGCCTAATGCTACGGTACCTACGGGTTGGCCCGCTTTTCTAATTCCTGTAGCACATCAGCCAGTGTGCGAAACCGGTTCCCATCGGCAATGAAGCTAAGGCCTGCCATGATGAGCGCAAATCCACCCGTGCTGACCCAGAACCACCAGTCATCTCCAGCCCGCATCAGGTCCGAGCCGTGCAGGAGAACAGACAATCCGCTGCCGAGCAACAGAGCACCAATGGTGCCGTAAATCCAGTATTTTAAAATTAGTTTCTTCTCTCGGGGCGTTCTCATGGTTGAAACAAATAAGGTGTTTAACTAACAGCGGGTTGACTACGTAGTCAACCCGCTGTTGTATCTGTACGCAGACGCATCGCTTAGCTCGCGAAGTTCTTCCCGATTTTATTCCAGTCGAATGCGTTCCAGGCAGCCGCTACGTAGTCGGGGCGCTTGTTCTGGTATTTGAGGTAGTAGGCGTGTTCCCACACATCGAGACCCATGATTGGCTGACCTTTTTTCTCGGCCAGCGCCATCAGCGGATTGTCCTGGTTAGGCGTTGTCGTAATGTCTACGTCGTTGCCGCTCCTGATGAGCCATACCCAGCCAGAACCAAAACGGGCCGTTGCAGCCTTACCCCACTCGGTTTTGAAATTGTCGAATGAGCCGTATTTTTTATTGATAGCATCGGCCAGTGCGCCTTTGGGTGCACCGCCCGCATTAGGCCCCATGATATTCCAGAAAAACGTGTGGTTCCAGTGGCCACCCGCATTGTTACGCACAGCTGCGGGGGTGCTACTGCTTACGCTTTTCACCAGGGCGTCAATGTCCATCTTGGCCATGCTGGCATTCTCGGGCATCGCAACGGCTTTATTGAGATTATCGACATACGCTTTATGATGCCTGCCATGGTGAATTTCCATCGTCATTTTGTCTATATGCGGCTCAAGGGCACTGGTATCGAAGGGCAAGGGAGCCAGTTTAAACGGCCCTTCGGCCTGTGCCATTGGCAGACCAAACGACCGGGAAGTGAC
Source organism: Spirosoma sp. (assembly GCA_035296465.1). Taxonomy (GTDB): domain Bacteria; phylum Bacteroidota; class Bacteroidia; order Cytophagales; family Spirosomataceae; genus Spirosoma. The sequence continues at coordinate 2,944 of DATHAW010000724.1, read as the reverse complement.
AAGGCCGGCTGAAGCCCCAAAGGCTAACTTCAAAAATTCTGAGCGATTCATGTGCGTAACTGGTTTGTAGGAATAAAAGCCATTTCGGGAGGATAGTGTAGCTCCTGCTTGAACAAACACAAATAAAGCAGGTTTTCGGTAGCCTTATGCCTTTATGCCACCGTTTTTTGTAAAGCTCGCCAACGGCCCTGCAACTGGATCAGGCAAAACGCTTCTCCAGCCACTGCACGGCAAATGCTACCATGTTGGCGGCCGGCACCAGCACCGAGAGCGCATGGCCAACCAGCCCCCTGTGCCCCTCTCCTGTAGCCAGAAACTCCTCGACAACGACCCGAAAATAGTCAGCCGCCAGCCCATCAACGACCGGGTCAATTGTGTCAAACTCCTCCATCAGATGCCAATCAATCAGGGCATTAACCAGCAGGGGCAATTCCATCCGAAAGATACGTTTATCCGGTATCCGGGCGAGGTGTTCCGCATGGTGCAGCAGGCTCATTGTATCAAGTGGTGCGCCCACCATCAGCACTTTGCCGCCTGCTGAAACGAGCTTTTCGAAGGGTGACCCCGAACCAAAACCATAGTCGAGCGGATGGTTGGCAACGAACCACCCGGCCTGCCCACCAATGGCCGCTACCGAAGCACCGGGGTTACCGCTCCGCAGCGCGCCGGGCATTGTCCGGACAAATTCGGCAAAGGTCCCGTGATCGCGGCTGGCCCGGGAGCGCGTGGGATCAAACGGTGGAATGTGGGCCTTGAGAGCGTCGGGTACGCGTCCGGCAGAATCGAGGGCATCTTCATACTGCTGATCCCAGTTTACGTAGCACAGGAGCGTACCCGCTGGGCCAACAGCGTCTAAAACAGCGTCGATCAGGGCATCGGGTCCGTTGAGCATCAACCCCACTGACCGCAGCCCGGCATGGACCATAACGGCATCGCCTACCCGTACGCCCATCGCTTCTACGTGCTCACGAAGCGAACGGCGCGTCCAGTACGGCGTATCGCCAACAGGTATCATTGTGGTGGTGTATGAAAAAACGCCGGACCTGGTGCCTGGCAATGTGTGTTAGTCGTAGGCGATGCGGCTCAGGATACTGCGGCCAAGCGTTACCTCATCGGCATATTCCAGATCGCCCCCAATGGGTACACCCCGCGCAATGGTCGAGATTTTGAGCTTAAACGCTTTCAATTTCTTCTGGAGGTAAAACGCCGTTGTGTCTCCTTCCATCGTGGGGCTGATGGCGAGGATGATTTCGCGCACCTGTTCGCCTTCGGGACCGCGCAGCCGGTCAATGAGCGAGTCGATTTGCAGATCACTTGGACCAATGCCTTCGACCGGTGATATAATGCCGCCTAGGACGTGGTATAATCCTTTAAATTGTGCCGTGTTCTCAATAGCCAGCACATCACGAGTATCTTCGACCACGCAAATCAGCGACTGGTCGCGCTTGTTACTAGCACAAATGCTGCACAGATCGTTATCGGACAGGTTATGGCACTTCTGGCAATACTTGACCCGTGTCCGCATAGCCGTCAGGCTATGGGCCAGTGTTTCGGTTTGTTCTTCGTCGCGTTTGATCAGGTGCAACACTAACCGGAGGGCGGTTTTCTTCCCGATACCCGGCAGTTTGGACACCTCATTCACCGCATCTTCTATAAGTTTGGATGGATACTCCAACGTTTAAGCAATTAAAAAGTGAAAGAGCGAAAGAGCGAAAGAGCGAAAGAATGGCTGGCGCGTCTTATTCGCACTTTCACACTTTCGCTCTTTAATTCAACACCTCGGCAGAAATGCCCCGCCGGCAGATTTCGTTGCGCATCGGCACGAGTTCTTCCCAGGAACCGTTTTTGACACTGCACTTGCCTTTGTAATGAATCAGCAGCGTACATTGTTCGGCCTGCTCGGGGGTGTGTTCACATACGTCGATCAACGTGTTGATCACATGCTCGAACGTGTTGACCTCATCATTATAAACCATGAGGGTATGAACGTCGGTGTCAACGACCTCGTCGAGTACGTCCACCTCAGGGTCGGACCAGCCGGTTTCTTTGAAAGGTTGCATGGAAGATTAAATCGTGTTTACTTAGCAAATTTACGGCAAAATGACCGTTTTTGAAAATGGTTGCCCCGCTATAAAATAACCCCTTTCGAGCCGTAAAAGTTGCCTGGCCGGGGTTGCTTACGTACATAAACCAGTCAGCCGCAGTCCCCGTCTCATCAGAACACGCCTATGAATACCACCGTTGCTCTAGTGATTTTAGTCGTTTATTTTGGTATGCTCATTGGCGTTTCGTTTTACACGGCGCGCGGGGCCGACACGACTACATTTTTCACGGCCAACCGGCAGTCGCCCTGGTGGCTGGTAGCGTTTGGCATGATTGGCACGTCACTGTCGGGCGTAACGTTTATTTCAGTACCCGGCGCAGTCGGCAAAATCGGATTTTCGTACTTCCAGGTCGTGCTGGGCTACATTATTGGTTATCTGGTCATTGGTACAGTTCTCATGCCGCTCTATTACCGGCTTAACCTGATTTCTATTTACGGCTACCTCGAAAAACGCTTCGGGTTCTGGTCCTACAAAACTGGTGCCGGCTTCTTCCTGCTTGCCCGCACGGTTGGATCGGCGGTTCGGCTCTACGTAGCGGCCGGGGTGCTGCAAATTGCCTTGTTCAACGGGCTGGGCATTCCCTTCGAGGTGTCGGTGCTGATTACGATCGGCCTGATTTGGGCCTATACGTTTAAGGGGGGCGTGAAAACCATTATCCTGACCGACTCGCTTCAGACCATTTTCCTTATTACGGCCGTTGTACTCACCATTGTCTTAATTGCTAATGAGTTAGGGCTTTCGTTTGGCCAGCTTGTGCAAACAGTACGCGACGACCCCAACTCGCAGATGTTTTACTGGGACAAAAACGACCCCAAGAATTTCTATAAACAGTTCATTTC
>DATHAW010000723.1:0-3890 GCA_035296465.1 Spirosoma sp. | reverse complement strand
AAGGGCCGGTAGTTTTCGTAACGCTCAAAATGCTGCACCACAACCGGCAGCGGCAGGAAATCGATATTGAACACGTTAGCCTGGTGTTAGGCAAAAATTACGTGTTATCATTTCAGGAGGAGCGTACCAGGGATATTTTCGATACGGTGATTAATCGGATCAAAGCGTCGTCGGGCAAAACCCGGCGTAATGGCCCCGACTACCTGATGTATGCCCTGATGGACGTAATCGTCGATCATTATTTTGTTATCGCTGAGCGCATTGGCGATACCATGGAGGAACTGGAAGATTTGATCGTTCAGCAACGGGCCAGCCAGGAAACGTTGGGGTTGCTTTATCTGCTGAAACGCGAGATGGCGCTCATCCGACGAACGGTTTACCCGCTGCGCGATGTAGTAGGAACGCTATTGCGCGAAGAATCTGACTTGGTTCAAAAAACAACGCTGCCTTATTTGCGGGACCTGGCCGACCACATCAACCAAGTTATCGAAACGATGGATTCCCAGCGCGAACTCGTCGCCGGGCTGATGGACGTGTATTATTCCATCGTCAGCAATCGCATGAACTCCGTCATGAAAACGCTGACGATTGTATCGGCCATTTTCATCCCGCTGACGTTTATAGCCGGGGTTTACGGCATGAATTTTGAAAATATGCCCGAACTACGCACCCAAAACGGGTATTTCTGGACGCTGGGCATGATGGCCCTTATTGCCATTGGCGAAATAATTTACTTTAAACGACGCGGCTGGATGTAAAACCTGAGTGGGTGGCTGATCTTTTGTTTAATAGTCCGCACTGACTCATCCACCGGCTGATTTTATGACTACGGATCCCCTTGAGTCGGTAAACAACCTTTGGCTGACCGACTCCCGACAGCCGCTTGATTTTGGGCAGGCGGCAAACGCCATTTTCTTTGCCATCCGGGGCGAACACCACGACGGGCATGCCTATGTAGGCGATCTGTACCAGAAAGGTGTCCGGCAGTTTGTGGTCGAACGCGCAGCCCTCACACCCGCTCGCCGGGCCGAGTTTGCCACGTATACCGATGCTCAATTCAGTGAAGTAGACAGTAGCCTGCAGGCCCTGCAAAACCGGGCGGCTGAGCATCGGGCCAAGTTCAGTCGGGCTGCGTTCAGTCGGGCCGCGTTTGGTGGTCGTGAGTATTCAATTCCGGTGGTGGGCATTACGGGCAGCAACGGCAAAACCATTGTGAAAGAGTGGCTGGCGCAGCTACTGGCCGATAACTTCATCATTGCCAAAAGTCCCCGAAGCTATAACTCGCAGTTGGGTGTGCCGCTCTCGGTGCAGGAACTGGGTAGGCAACACACCCTGGGGATTTTTGAGGCTGGTATCTCGAAACCGGGTGAAATGGCTGCGCTGGAACCGATTATACGCCCAACAATTGGTATTTTTACCAACATCGGCACCGCCCATGACGAGGGCTTCAGGAGCCGTAAACAGAAAATTGCGGAAAAACTCCGGCTGTTTATTCACGCCGATACCCTGATCTACTGCGTCGACTACGCAGACATTGATGAGGAGGTACGTATGCTCCTGAAAGCCGTTAATCCCCACCTGCGGGTTGTTACGTGGTCGCTCACAGGACATGACGCCACGTATCAACTGGAGATAAAAGAAGGTTTTCTCCTGATCAGACCCGGTCAGGAAGCGGGCGAAACAGAGCAGTTTAAACTGCCTTTTGCGGATGCCGCTTCGGTCGAAAACCTGGCACATTGCCTCATTGCGGCTAAATTATTGACCACCCTCGACCCCAAAGCACTGCAGCATCGCCTGAACCGGCTCCGGCCCGTGTCCATGCGGCTTGAGCTGAAGGAGGGCATCAACAACTGCGTGTTAATCGACGATTCGTATAACAACGACTTGGCCGGGCTGCAACTCGCCCTCGGGTTTCTGAATCAGCAAAACACCCGCAATCAGACCGTAGTCATTCTGTCCGACGTATTACAATCGGGTCAGCGAGAGGGTGAACTATACGGGCAGGTGGCTGATTTAATGCGGGCGGGTCACGTAACTTGGTTTTTTGGAATAGGGCCGGTCGTAAGCCGAAACGCCCGTTTGTTTGCCCCCACTAGTCGGTTCTACCCCGACACGACAGCATTTTTGTCCCAATTACCAGTCAACGAACTGCGCGATGCGGCCGTATTGGTAAAGGGGGCCCGGCCATTCTCATTCGAGCGCATCGTGAACCGGCTGCAACGGAAAGCGCATGGCACCGTCCTTGAAATAAACCTCGACGCCCTGACCAGCAACCTGAATTATTACCGGGAAAAGGTAGGCCAGCAAACGAAAATCATGGTCATGGTGAAGGCGTTTGCCTACGGCAGCGGGAGTGCCGAAGTGGCTCAGCTCCTGCAGTTTCACCGGGTCGACTACCTCGCCGTAGCCTACGCCGACGAAGGGGTATCCCTGCGGCAAAACGGCATTACGCTGCCGATTATGGTGATGAACCCTTCGCAGGAAACGCTGGCCGCGATGCTCGACCACAACCTGGAGCCGGAAATCTATAGCATGACACTGCTGCGGAAGTGGGGGGAGTTTTTGACGGAACGGGATGAAAACACTGTTTGTACGCCGTTGGCCATTCACCTGAAAATAGACACGGGTATGCACCGGCTGGGTTTTCTGGAGTCTGAACTGCCAAACGTAGTAATGTACCTGAACCGGCACCCAAACCTGCGGGTTGCTTCTGTATTCAGCCATCTGGTCGGGGCCGACGAAGCCCAGTTCAATAACTTTTCGCGGCAGCAGTACGAGACCTTTGAGCGATGTGTGGCCGTACTGAAATCCGGGTTGGGCTACCAGCCTACGCGTCACCTGCTCAATTCGGCCGGTATCGTGCGCTTCCCCAACTATAAACTGGACATGGTCCGGCTGGGCATTGGGCTTTACGGTGTAGAGTCGAGCCAGCTCGATAAAGACGCCGTGCAGCCCATCGGTACGCTCAAAACCATCATCAGCCAGATTAAAACCATACCAGCCGGTGAGTCGGTGGGCTATAGCCGCCGGGGCGTGCTCAACCACGACGCCCGCATTGCGACGCTGGCCATTGGGTACGCGGATGGGTACGACCGGCGGCTTGGTAATGGGGTCGGCCTGGTTTGGGTGAATGGAACGCTGTGCCCTACCGTTGGTAATGTGTGCATGGATATGACCATGATCGATGTAACGGGGGCCTCGGCCACCGAGGGCGATGAGGTAATCATCTTCGGCCGCGACATCACGATCACCCAATTGGCCCGGCAGATCGGGACTATTCCATACGAAATCCTGACGGGGGTGAGCGAACGGGTGAAACGGGTCTTTTTTAAGGAAGGAAACTAAGTGGGCTAATTCTTTTTCAGTTTTACAGCTTCAACGTTCTTTTTGCGGTTTTCCAGCTCCGTCGACGCTTTAATTTGGTCGGTTTTGTTTGCCTCAAGGTCTTTTTTGAGTTGCTCTAATTCTTTGGCATTGTCGTCGATGCGCTTCAGCAGCCGCTCCTTTTCTTTAGCGTTCTGCTCCATGTCGCGTTGGAGACGCTCGCCCGTGCGGACTATTTTCTGGTGGTTTTTCTGGGCTTCCTCAAAACCAGTCTCGGCCGTGCGTACCTCCTGCTCAAAAAGGCTCCTGCTGGCAAAATCCTTCAAAAGCTGTTCGGTAGCTGAGTAACCCGAGCCGCCGGGCCTTACAAAATTGCCACTGCCGAGGTCGAAGGCGGCAAATATGGTAGCCGAATTGCGCGAGGATTTCACCGTGCTGGCCAGGTTGATGGGTTCCGACGAAATGGCCGGTATATCGGCAGCAGGCACCCGGTACAGCCCCCGCGATTCCGTCGTTCTGCCGTAGCTTGAGAGCTGGGATTCCCAGTCTTTTTCAATCTGTTTTCC
>DATHAW010000722.1:0-6242 GCA_035296465.1 Spirosoma sp. | reverse complement strand
GCTTCAGAATCTCCTGAAGCGGCCGTTTCGTTTGGAAAGCCTGGATGGTTAATCGGCTGCTACCACATCGAACTTTACTTTGTGCTTCACATCCTTGTGCAGGTCGATTGACGCTTCGTAGGAGCCTAGGCTCTTCACATCGTCGACCGTAATTTTCTTCCGGTCGATGTCAAAGCCTTTCTCCCGCAGCGCATCGGCTACCTGGGTGTTGGTTACACGACCGAAGATTTTGCCGCTCTCGCCCGATTTAGCAGGAATGGTCAGCGTCATATCGCCAATATTCTCTGCAATGGTTTGCGCTTCGGTTTTGATTTTTTCGGCTTTGTGAGCCGCCTGACGAATGTTCTCCGTAACAATTTTCTTGTTGGATTCCGTCGCCATCACAGCAAATCCCTGGGGAATCAGGTAGTTGCGACCGTAACCGGGTTTCACCGTAACGGTGTCGTTCTTATAGCCCAGGCCGGCAATGTCGGTTTTTAAAATGATGTTCATTTCGTAAAATTTTAGCGTTATACAGTTGAAAAGTATAGAGCTGGCTGCCTTCGGAAGCAGATTGTCCGGTAAGGGGTTATGCTCTATAACTGGACGACTTTATAACTTTATTTTAGTGAATCGCCGACGTACGGCAGGATGGCTAAATGACGGGCGCGTTTAACGGCCTGGGCTACTTTGCGCTGGTTTTTCAGGCTTGTACCGGTCAGCCGGCGGGGCAGAATTTTGCCCTGCTCATTGAGCAGTTTCAGCAGAAAATTGCCGTCTTTGTAGTCGATGTATTTGATGCCGGCTTTCTTAAAGCGGTCATATTTTTTGCGATTCTCGGATTTCGAGACGGATTCGTTTTGCAGACTCATGATTACTTGGCCTCTCCGGCGTTTTCGGTTTGTTTTTTCTTACCCACTAAGCCATTGCGCTTCCGGTCGTTGTAGGACACGGCGTGCTTGTCGAGCGAAATCGTCAGGTGACGGATGATGCGCTCGTCGCGGAGATACTCGGTATTGAGTTTCTCGATGGTGGTACCGGGAGCCTTAAACTCGAAGAGCTGGTAGTAACCCGTATTTTTATGCTGAATGGGATAGGCCAGCTTGCGCAGACCCATATTTTCTTCGTGAACGAGTTCCGCACCATTATCGGTCAGCACTTTGCGAAACTTGTCAACGGCGTCCTTCATCTGAATATCAGATAAAACGGGAGTTAAAATGAACACCGTTTCGTAGTTATTGGGAAACATGTACGTAATTGGTTTGAAATGAGGGCGCAAAGGTAAGAAAAATAGTGGTAAGTGCAAAAGGGAGACTGGTCATTATCTCCCTCTTGCACTTACCACTGCCCTGAAAGGCTTTATCAGTACCATAAGGAATTCCCCATGATTACTTCACGGTAAACTCGCCTTCACCAATGCGGAAGCCTTCGCAGTAAACTTCAACCGTATGGCGGCCTTCATTGAACGGTTTGCCGGCGCGTCCATAAATAAAGTCAACCTGCTGACGGCTGTTGTCAAAGGCAAAGCGCTGCATGGCCGTGTAGATCATTCCCTGTCCGTTGTAGGTAAAATCGCCAGAGCCGGTTGCCCTGTCTGAGATGACGGCTCCACTGGGGTCCAGCACCCGCACGTACAAGTCTTTCTCGTCCTGCCTAGCCAGCGCGTTGGGAGCCATCCTGACTGATATTCTGATTTTGTCGAGTTGCCGGGCCCTGTAGCTTCCGCCGTCGCGCTCTTTACCACGGGCGTTAATGGCACTGACGGTAACCCGTTCGGCGTGGAGTGCGGCCGCAATAGTCACTTTTTGGTTCAATTCCTTATTCCTTGTCTCTACCGCCACCACCGAATCGCTGAGGGTTTGCCGCTCAGCTTTCAACCCGCTGTTTTCCTGCATCAGGGTCTGATTCTGCTGCGCCAGTGCACCGTTCTCTGCTTTTAAACGGGTAATCTCCTGATCTTTCTGGGCCAGCAGCGTCTGGTAGCTTTGAATTTTTCGGTCGTACTTGCGGCTGTTGAAGGAACTGAGGTTCCGTAGCTCACGCTTATCGGCTTCCAGTTGCTGTTTCGCTTTCATCAGCGAGCTTATGTTGCCACCAAGCTGCCGGATTTCGGCGATCTTGGCATCCAGCTGGGTTGAGATGGAATCGAGCCTGGTTGTGGCCGCCAGGACTTCCTCTGTTTTGGCAGCAATCGTTGCATCCTGGGTTTTAAGGGCAGCGTCTTTCGTTTTGTTCTCCTGCCGTTCCTGATACCAGAAAGAGAAAAGCAATACGTTCAGGGCGGCCAGGATAATCAGTGCCGCCAGCAGGTAGCTGCGGCTGGTGTTTTTGGTTTGGGATCGGGGTTCCATTGGGCAGACAGGGTAGAGGTCGGATATGTGACCAAAACTAACGCATTTAGCTGTTTATTGCGCCACCTACGCATCTTTGGCAATTTTGGGGCAAAAACTCCGGGTTTGTGGGTGGGTTCTCACCCTTATCTTTGCCCACGATTCGCGCGTTGCGAAGGTTGAACCGCCATCTCACACCTATGATTGCCGATACGATCCGACAACTAGAGAAAGAATTGCAGGGCCGTGCAAGACTGATTGCCGTTACCAAAACAAAACCCGTACCACTTTTGCTGGAAGCCTACGATGCCGGTTGCCGGCTGTTCGGTGAGAATAAAGTGCAGGAAATGGCCGACAAACAGCCACAATTGCCCCCCGATGTTCAGTGGCACCTGATTGGGCATCTGCAAACAAACAAGGTCAAATACATTGCCCCCTTCGTGGCCCTGATTCACTCGGTCGATAGCCTCAAACTACTGCAGGAAATAAACAAGCAGGCGGCTAAGAATGAGCGTATCATCGACTGCCTGCTTCAGATCTACATCGCCGATGAAGAAACCAAATATGGACTCTTGCCCGACGAAGCCAGGTACTTACTCAACACCCCCGAACTGGACCCGTTGACCCATGTGCGGATTGTTGGACTAATGGGTTTAGCCACCAACACCGACGATGAAGGCCAGGTGCGCCGGGAATTTCGGGAACTGAAGCAGCTATATGACACGCTGGCCCTGATTCAGCGACCCAACATTCGGTTTAGTGAGCTTTCTATGGGCATGAGTGGCGACTACCGTATTGCGCTTGAGGAGGGGAGTACGCTGGTTCGGGTGGGGAGTGCTATTTTTGGGGCAAGAAATTAAAACCGTTCAGGGCGTAGTATTCCACCCGAACCGGGGCAACACCGTTGAACATTAACTAAAAACATGAAATTCTTTATTCAGGCCGGGGCCGCGCTGGGCCTCATTGGTGTAGCACTCGGCGCATTTGGCGCTCATGCCCTGCGAACCATGCTGGATGCGACCGGCCGGGCCGCTACGTTCGAGACGGCGGTCAGGTACCAGTTCTACCACGCCCTGGCCCTTGTGCTGGTGGGTGTGCTGATGCAGTTGCTGACAGGCAACCCCACAGCCGTTAAATGGCTGGGCTGGTCGGGAAATTCGTTTCTGATTGGGACGCTTATATTCTCCGGATCATTGTATGTGCTCTGCTTCACGGGCATTACATGGTTGGGGGCCATTACGCCCATTGGTGGCGTAGCGCTCATAATAGGCTGGGCGCTATTGTTCTGGGCGTTTGTGGGATAGTTATTAGTGATGAGAGGCTGTTCACTCATCACTAATAACCGCTACGGCGGACCGTTCATCACTAAATCCGTATCTTTGCGGTCTTATTCTGAGAATAATGCAAACGAATATACAGGCTGAAACCGCTCGCCGACGGACCTTCGCCATCATAAGCCACCCCGATGCCGGTAAGACGACGCTTACCGAAAAGCTGCTGCTTTTCGGTGGGGCTATTCAGACCGCCGGGGCCGTTAAATCCAACAAGATCAAGAAGTCGGCTACGTCCGACTTTATGGAGATTGAGAAACAGCGGGGCATCTCCGTTGCGACATCAGTGATGACTTTTGAGTACGATCACTTAAAAATAAACATTCTCGATACCCCCGGCCACAAAGATTTTGCCGAAGACACCTATCGGACACTGACCGCGGTGGATAGCGTTATTCTGGTAATCGACTGTGTAAAAGGGGTGGAGGAGCAGACCGAACGGTTGATGGAGGTATGCCGGATGCGCGACACACCGGTGATTATCTTTATCAACAAGATGGACCGGGAAGGCCGGAATCCATTCGACCTGCTCGACGAACTGGAAGAGAAACTAAACATACGGGTTCGGCCTATGACGTGGCCCGTAAATATGGGGTCCGATTTTAAAGGGGTGTACAGCCTGATCGAGCAAAAGTTGTATTTCTTTAAAGCCAATAAAACCAAGGTAGAAGCCGATGTACTGCCCATTGACCTGGCCGACGACCTGCTCGACCAGAAGGTAGGCGCGCGCGATGCGGCCCAACTTCGGGAAGATGTCGAACTGATCGACGGAGTCTATGACGGTTTCGACCGTCAGGCGTATCTGGCAGGTAAACTGGCGCCAGTCTTCTTCGGCTCAGCCGTCAATAACTTTGGCGTGAAAGAGCTGCTCGAAGGGTTCTGCGACATCTCGCCCGAACCCATCGCCCGCCCAACCGACAAGCGCGAGGTGCTGCCCGATGAGAAAAACTTCAGTGGTTTCATTTTCAAAATACACGCCAACCTCGATCCCCGCCACCGCGACCGGATTGCCTTTCTGCGCATCTGTTCGGGGGTGTTTGAACGGGGAAAATTTTACCATCATACGCGCCTGGACAAAAACGTCAGGTTTGCGTCGCCATTTAGTTTCATGGCCGACAGCAAGAGCGTGGTTGAAGAAGGATTTCCGGGTGATGTAGTCGGGCTATATGACACCGGTACATTTAAAATTGGAGATACGCTGACGGAGGGCGAGGAGTTGCAGTTCCAAGGGATTCCGAGTTTCTCGCCCGAAATTTTCAAGGAACTCGTAAATCTGGACCCAATGAAGTCGAAGCAGCTGGACAAGGGCATTCAGCAGTTGACCGACGAGGGCGTAGCCCAGCTGTTTACGCTTGAACTTGGCAACCGGAAGTTTGTTGGAACGGTAGGAGAACTTCAGTTCGAGGTAATTCAATACCGACTGGAGAACGAATACGGGGCCAAGTGCCGGTGGGTGCCCCTTAACTATACAAAGGCGTGCTGGATTACGGCCGAAAACCCGGCTAAACTGGCCGAATTTATCCGGCTTAAAGGCAACCAGATTGCCTATGACAAAGACAACAACCCGGTTTTCTTAGCCGAATCGGACTGGATGCTCAGAATGAACCAGCAAAATAACCCGGATGTGCAATTTCATTTGACGTCGGAATTTAAGGTCGAGGCCCTTCGGTAGTCCGGTAGCTTAAAAATGATGCGGGTTGGTTTGCAAACAGTGCACCCGGGTTGACTTTTTTGAACCCCCGGTGCGCTGTTTAGTTATAGAGAAAACACCTAACTCAGCATTTATGAAAAACGCAGTTGCCTTATTTGCCGCCATTCTGCTCATAGTCGGGTCGGCTGCAGCCCAGCAAACCACCAGGCGATCGACCAACAACCGTTCAACGAGTAATCAGACTGCAACGCCCGCAACCACAGGTTCGAAGGTCAGCGGAGCGGCCCATACCAATCAATCGGCTGGTTTGAACACCACGCTGGAACAAAATAGTGCAGGCAGTACGTCGGGAAATGTCGACAACAGCAACATGCCCACGATTACCGACGCGCGCAGCAGCACCATGACGAGTGCCGGACCGGTGAGGGCAAACAAGATAAAAGGCCGTAAGAATAACACCAGTCAATAGGCTCCACTTAACCAACGGTCCAACCGGCTATCTTCATTTAAGCATATATAAACTCAACTCCTATGAAATCAGTCCTTGTTGTTGCGCTTTTAGCGTTGTTGCCCGCACTGGCTATTGCCCAGCGGGAAAGTATCAAAAGCAGCAACAAATACAACAGTGCAGCCATGCGCGTTCCTGATAAGGAAAAGCAAAAGGCAACATCCGAAAAATTTAACGGACAGAAGCCTGTTCAGCCGTCCAAACCAAAGCCAACAAGTGGCAAACACGCCGTGCAGGGGCCAACTGAGAATGGCAACCGGATCAGAAATGCGAAGTCAACCGGTAAGGATCAGTAAAGTCACGCTGCGTACGCTGGTTAAATCAAAGGCCCGGCTGAATTCAGCCGGACTTTGATTTAACCAGCGTACGCAGCGTGACTTTACTGATCCTTAGCGGTTGACTTCGCATTTCTGATCCGGTTGCCATTCTCAGTTGGCCCCTGC
>DATHAW010000721.1:0-2502 GCA_035296465.1 Spirosoma sp. | reverse complement strand
ATGGTTGCCGGGCGTGGGGTAGAAGGGGGTGTTGCGTAAGGTTGGGCCATATACGTTGAATACGTACTGCTGATACTCCTCGTCGGTGCCGCAGCAGTAGGCATTGTCGCCGAGCCAGAGCCAGAGATCGGCGGGGCGGGTGGCGGTAACTTTCCGGTAAGCCTGATAAACGGCTTGCTGGTTTTCATTACCAATGCCAAAATCGCCGAGCACCCACATCCGCATTGGGCGCGTGTCGCCGGTGGGTAGTGCAGTTCGAACGTAATAGTCGGGCCCGGTTGTCAATTTGGTTTCGTCATGGCCGATGGCATAGGCGTATCGCGTGGCCGGTTGCAGGCCCGTCAGCGTGATGCTATGCTCCACGGAGGCCTGGGTTTCGCGCTGGCTGTTGGTAAGCTGGGTATCGGAGGGGCCAAACCAGACACGCCCCATTACTGGCTGATTTGTCTGCCACCGAATTGTAACAGACGTTGGCGTAATGACTTGTAGATAAGGACCGCGTACGAGGGTCTGAGCCGGGGCCGTTAAACCGGCCAGCATTAAGCCGAAAAGAAATAAACACAGAAAGCCGCGCATGGATTGTTGGTTTGCCGTGTAAAAGTAAACCCGGCACTGGAATGTTTTCAATGCCGGGTTCAGGTACTTGTATTGGGTATTTGTTAAACGACCGATACGATCACCCGCAGCCGGAATTCGTCCATGTCGATTTCCGTAGCGTTGCCATTCAAATCGGGGACCAGATCCAGCGAAACGGCCTGCACTTCCTGCCGGATATAATCGCTGTTGGTTTCAATGGCATCGGCCAGCAGCGCATCGGTAGGTTCGAGTTCTATTCTGATTTTATCGGTTACGTCGAATCCCTGATCTTTGCGCAGATTCTGAACGCGATTCACGAAATCACGGGCAATACCTTCCCGGCGTAGTTCGTCAGTAACAGTCACGTCGAGCGCTACGGTCAGTCCGTCTTCACTGGCTACAAGCCATCCTGGTATGTCCTCCGTCAGGATTTCAACGTCAGTAAGCTGTAAGTCGTAGGATGTAAGCCGGACGTGATTGTTTTGCTCGAGTTCTATGAGCTGATCATCGGTCATAGTCGTGATGGCAGCCGCTACGTCCTTCATTTGCTTACCAAACCGGGGACCCAGGGTTTTGAAATTGGGCTTCACTTTCTTTTTGAGAATACCAGATGCGTCGTCTACAAACTCCACCGCTTTCACATTTACCTCCGCCATGATAATGGGCGCTACGTGCTCGATTTGCCGACGGGTGTCCGTGTTCAATACGGGAATCAGCACCCGACTTAGAGGTTGACGTACTTTTAGTTTGTGTCCCTTCCGCAGCGAGTGTACAAGCGATGACACTTCCTGCGCCAACTCCATTGACCGTTCCAATTCGGTATCGATCAGGGTTTGATCGACTGCCGGGAAGTTCGTCAGGTGTACGGAAATCGCGTCTGGTGTCAGGTTACGATAGAGCCAGTCGGCGTAGAACGGCGCAATAGGCGACATTAACTTAGCTACCGTAGTAAGACATTCGTGCAGCGTTTCATAAGCCGCCTGTTTGTCGGTCGTCACGGCTGCCGCATCCAATGTCGAATCGTCGGCCTGACCCGCCCAGAATCGCCTACGCGACAGCCTAACGTACCAGTTGGACAACTGATCGTTCACGAAATCCTGAACGGCCCGACCTGCTTTCGTTGGGTTGTAACTATCAAACTGCTGTTCAACTTCCAGCACCAGCGATTGCAGTTTGGATAAAATCCAGCGGTCGAGTTCGGGACGCTGGGCTACTGGTACTGTTCTGCCTGCAAACGAGAACTGGTCCAGGTTGGCGTATAGTGCAAAGAAGTTATAGGTGTTTGACAGGGTGCCGAACAGCTTCCGCTGCACCTCGCCAACCCCCTCAGTATTAAACTTGAGGTTGTCCCACGGCTCGGCGTTGGTGATCATGTACCAGCGCGTGGCATCAGGTCCGTACTGCTCCAGCGTTTGGAAGGGGTCCACCGCGTTGCCCAACCGCTTCGACATTTTGTTGCCGTTTTTGTCGAGTACCAAACCCGTTGACACTACGTTTTTAAATGCTACGGAGTCGAACAGCATCACGCCAATGGCATGAAGCGTGAAAAACCAGCCGCGTGTCTGATCGACACCTTCTGAGATAAAATCAGCTGGGAATGATTTTTCGAAAACGTCTTTATTCTCAAACGGATAGTGCCATTGGGCGTAGGGCATAGCCCCACTGTCGAACCAAACGTCAATAAGGTCGGGTTCACGCTGCATCAACTGCCCGCTGGGCGATACGAAATAGATTTCGTCCGAGTAGGGGCGGTGCAAATCGTAACTGCCCTCGGCATAGGCGTTCAGGAATAAATTGTTTTTATCAAGATGAGTCTGGTAATCGGTTTTTCCCTGCGCCACCCAGTCGCTCATTTGCTCATTCGCTTGCTCAGTCATCCTCACCAGCTCATCAATCGAGCCAATGCATACCTCTTCACCCGATGCG
>DATHAW010000720.1:0-9473 GCA_035296465.1 Spirosoma sp. | reverse complement strand
TAACCAGTCAGGCCGATAATGTCGAGTAGCCACCGTGGGTACTGGTTCGCCAGGGGATGGAAGTGTAAAGCCTAGCCTAGCCCCCTTAGTGCTGCCAGTGAATTGATAACCGAATCCGAAACAGGGTGCCCGCCCGGGGCTGGCTTTCAATCTCCAGACTCGCCCGCAGTAGTTCACATAATCCCTTCACAATCGATAAACCGATGCCTTCCCCTTTGTGGGCAAAGGCCGAGCCAGCCGCCTGGGTCATGGCGCTCTCCTGGGCATCAGCCTCAGGGGTAGGCAGGCCAAAGGCCGCTGTTGATTCGGGAGCGGGCGCTAATACCTGGGGTAGGGAACCGGTCTTATGAGCCGTTGGCAGGCCGGGTCCCGAATCCTGGACACTGACGATCCAGCGGTAGTCGTTCTCGCGGGTCCAGGAAACCGAGACGAATCCGGCGGCGGTATGCTTAAGGGCATTGAGGACTAGGTTCTGGATAATGCGCTGCAGCTGAAGCGGATCACATTCCACGCCTAACTCCTCCGGTCCATCGGCGGTTAACAACAGCCCCCGCTGCTGGGCTAGCGGTTGGTAGTCGGCCACCAGACCCGCTAGTAAATGACCGGCATTGAAGGACTGGATCTGCAGGGGTTCCTGACCCGCTTCCAAGCGGGCCAGGTCGATGAGCTGGGTCACCAGTTGGCGACTATTGGCCAGGTTGCGTTGCAATATATCCAGACTCAGTTGCCGCTCTTCCTGGGAGTCGCCCGCCATCTCCAACAGGGAGGCCGCCCCCTGAATGATGCCGAAGCTGCCCCGCAGGTCATGCGAGGATTGGTGCAATAGATCACTGCGTTGCTGACTCACTTCATTCAACTGCGTCAGGGTTTTCTCCAGGGCTTCCACCCGACTCGAAGCGGCAATGCGTTGTAGGGTGGTATACTGCTCAAGGCTGGCGGCACTAATCTGGTTACCAAAGAGGGCAACCGCTTCATAAGCCCTCATCATTACCGCCCGGTCGATGGCGGGATAGACGTCCCAAAACAGCCGTAACTCATCGAGCAGGATGGTATTTAACTGCTGCATTTCGGTCACTAATTCATGGAGGGCATAGCCCTTCTGCCAGCGGTGTAGTCCATGTTCAGCGGCTAACAGACTGATGGGGGTCTGTTCCGGTTGCTCCCCCAGGCGGTGCTGGAGTTCATTGAGCAGGAAAGGAACTTTGTTGTTAAACTCTTCGCGGGTTAAGCTAGCAGTCGTGCCCAGGGCTGGATCGCTTTCACAGGCGGTCCGCCAGTTGGCCAGCATGGCTTCGCGCCGACTCAAGAGGTAGGTTGCCAGAGGAGCTATTGGCTCAGAGGCATTAAGAGAGGGGTTTGCCAGGGTATTCAAGGTATCAGGGAGAAGGGAACAAGGTCCGGTCCATACGGATTCGACCGGAACGGTTCATCCCTCTTGGGCAACCAGGCGAGGTTAAAGGTAACCAATTAAAAATGAGTATCCTAGTTACTGGCTAGTCTTCATCCATCCATCTACGGACCACAACACGAACGGCTGCCAGAACTAGAATTAGGACCAGTACTATCAGTAAAACATAAGCCATAAAAAAGGATGGAGTTCGCTACACTCACCATGTAAGTAGTAATCAGTTCTTTTAGGCATTGTCACCGTTGCGACCGGTACGCTGGTGCGGAACCGTTCCCAATTGTACAGAACAAGATATAGAAAATACAAAAATGAAAAATACATAATTAATATTCCATTATAAGTCTGTTTTACCAAATAATCTATTGAATGGTACCGATAGGGATGAAAGTTTATGAGCAACACGCTTTTTGTTGCTTTACCAGTGCGGTGCTGGTAGCTAGTTCGGCCCCTGGTGGTCTGCGCTTTCACAGGCAGCGTGCTGGCCAGCCATAGAACCCAAAGTAGTGCCCACTCCCGCAATACTCCGTCAGTTTCTTACGTCAGCCAGTAACTCATCCGCCAGCCGATACCCCGCCAGTGCCACCTGCCGGGCAGCAACAGGCTTCACGGTAGCCACGTAGTCAGCGGGCAGCACGGCGCCCAGCTGATCGGTCCCGGTGGCCAGCGTATGACTCCGGTAGGCGGTATCCTGCGCCAGTTGGAAACTCTCTTTGGCCCAGGCGGTGATGGTATTTTCGCAAAGCTGCGTCAACTGCTTTCGGGGAAAACGTTGCCGTTCCTGCACGGCCAGATTCCGGGCTGAGGTGTAGTCCTCTGATCCCAGCAGCATTCCGTCCCAAAAGCTATGCAGGTTGATCGTCTTGTCGCCCGGCATGACCCGTATTTTGAACCGGTTGCCACCCTGGTCGCCATCGGGGAAACGCGCGTCGACGAGCGCGGTCGTGTGGAGCGGCATATGCACGTCGCCGGTCAGATGAAACAGCCAGCAAAGTGCGATTGCCTTCGAGCTGTCCGGCGCATGGCTGCGCAGCACGTCGCGGTTCTGCTGGTAGGCCTGCAGGATGTTCTCGCCGGTAGCCAGCGTCGAATCACTCCTGGCGATACCTTGATCGGGGGCATAGACAAAGTTCACGTAATGCCAGGTCGGGCGGTCGTAGGGATTGGTACGGCCGCGCACGTCGTCGGCCCATCGTGCGGCCAGCATGAACAGATACTCGTTACGCTCGGCGTCGCTCAGGGCCGGGTCGCTCAGTTTCGCGGCCCAGCGTGAGGGGTAGTCGGGGTGCTGTTTGAGGATAGCTACGACCCGCGCGGCTGTTTGGGGCGAAGTCGCCATCAACTCGCGGTAGGCAATGGCCCCGGTGACCATGTGCGTGGCTTTGTTCCAGGCATTAGCCGTCGTGAAAATGCCGGTTACCAGCAAGAGCAGGCAAAGGGTAAGGAGCGAGATGGTTGGTCGGTTCATGATCTAGTTAACGTGACTCAGGATTTGTCGGGCAGTTGCTTCCGAATTTCATCAATAAGCTGTTGCTCAATAAGGCAAACGTACCCCTGATTATGCACCAAAACGAAAGCCAGACAACTAAATATGACCGGTATCTAAAAAGTTTGAAGTCAGGATCGTAAGTCTTTCTTTATTGGACGGCTAACACTGACTTCGAACTGACCAGTTAGCCATGGAACCTCGTCCCGTTGGCTACTAGCTTGGCGGATACTGTCCCAGCAGAACAGGCGATCACCCGCAAGAGAAGCAATTAGCAATCAAAGAAAGTATTGCCCTGCTCTTATACCTCATAATAGAATAGCTAAGCCAGACCTCAGATGAAAAAGCTAAATCTAATCCTGCTATTGTTGTGTGCCATCTTGGTCACCAGTAGTAAACCCGCTTCCTGGCAAAACTATCAATTCTATTGCACTAAGATGGTCAAGGACATTCATCCGGATGCCAGCGGAGTAGCATCAGTCGAGCAGACGGATGTATATCACCCTGCAACATTAACCCAATACAAGGAGGATGTTTATTTTGCTGGCTCGGTTGGGCTATCCGGTGTCGAGCTTTGGAGAACTAACGGAACAGCGCAGGGGACGGTTATGGTGAAAAATATCAATCCCAATGGGAGCTCTAATCCTCAACAATTTTGTGTGGCCAATGGGTTACTTTTTTTTACGGCCAATGACGGCATTCATGGCAAAGAGTTATGGAAGACCGACGGTACAGCTCAGGGAACCGTGCTGGTGAAGGATGTCAGGCCTGGCCCAGAAGGTTCCCTCAGCAGAAACATGGTTTCCATCGGCAACCTGGTGTTGTTTGGAGAAGAATTCGATGTGAGTCACAAGGGGTTATGGCGGTCAGATGGTAGCGCCGCGGGTACGGTGAAAGTAAATGATACGCCACCGGTCTACGACATCTACGATGGCACTGAGGTCATTAACGGTATTTATTACTACCGGACCTTCAACCAGATATGGCGATCAGACGGTAGCACCAAGGGCACTTACATGATTTATAATCAGAACGGTGACTACCTAACTAATGTGAACGGGACGCTCTACTTTGGTGCTGATAATAAGCTATATAAATTGGTTGGCACCGTGTTGGCACCTCAGTTAGTGAAATCCCTGCCCGACTGGTATCCCTCATTCTCGGTCAATTATAACGGGACGCTCTTCTTTAGGGCCAGTGACCCCGTTCGTGGCTTTGAGCTATGGAAATCCAATGGTACGGCCGCTGGCACGGTGCTGGTCAAGGATATTAACCCCGAGGGCGCTTCAACGCCTTTTGACTTTGCCGTGGCAAACGGAACCTTATTTTTTTGTGCCGCGCTAGGGCCGTACGAACACGAGGATTACGAGCTTTGGAAGACCAACGGTACGGCCGTCGGCACGGTGAAGGTAAAAGAGATCAACACCTTAATCGGGCTACCTCCCTTTGGCGGTTCATCCCGTCCTTCCTACATAACCACCATGGGTAATCATGTTTATTTTAGTGCCCAGGACATGCTACACGGACGAGAACTCTGGCGTAGTAATGGTACGGCCGCTGGCACCAAGATGGTCAAGGATATTAACCCCAAGGGCTCTTCAAACCCCAGGCGCTTTTTGGTTTTCAGGGATAAACTCTTATTTGTGGCCACGGATGGTGTCAATGGCTCTGAACTCTATACCTATGGGGTGTGCCCGTAGGAACGCAATCAACGATCCTAAATAACAAGCTGAACGGGTAAGATCTTATTTGCAGCGCTATCTTCGAAGCCAGCGTGATATCGTGTTCCTTATTAGCCAAATACATGATTGAGGTTACATTTAAGTTCACAGAATCAGAACTCTACCAAGGAACACTTGCGATCGCTCGAAGCCGCACAATGTTTAGAGCCTACAGGGCAATAGGCATCATTTCAATTATATTTTTTTTATACATGGACATCACTCATAATGTCACGCTTCCTTTTTATGCCTTTTTCTTTTTATCTTTTGGACTATATCTAACATTTTTTGTAGAGCTTTCTTGCAAGATTGTTACTAAAAAATATATAAAGACGAATGCTCAAATCACAGAACAGACTATCTATATTTTTGATGAAAAAAGCTATCAATTTAGCGGTGAAAGTTTCTCGACTCGTATGGACTACAATAAACTGTATGATGTGAAAGAGGTAAGCGATTTTGTTTTGCTCAGGTTGTCAGAAGGCATGGCCCATGCGTTACCTAAACGAGCTTTTTCAGAAGACCAGTTTTCTCGTTTTAAAAACATAATAAGATCGGTACAAAACCTCAAGTCAACGTTCAAGGCTGATTGAAATAACCTAAATCTTTAGGAATATGGCCGGATTGTCATGACCTTTTCGAATTCTTTTCCCTTTCCAACCTGCAATCTAGCCCCTTTATAGGGCTCTTGAGGAACGCTCTGATCTTATATTTTCCCTTAACACAAGATGGATTACAAAACCCTAAACTCGTTATTTGGGAGAGAAATTAGTCAGCTCCGGCATCGCAGTGGCCGGTACAGCCGCTGGTCCCGGCACGGTACCGCTCCGGCCGGTGCGGTACCGCGGTACCGGTTTTCGGTGTTGAATGCCAGTCGGTACTGCTTCAGGTGACCCCGCCGGGTTAAGGGTTGGAAAGGAAAAAAAGAATTGTTATCAGTCTCAGCAGTCGAGCAACCCGCAATTGGTTGCTCCATCGGATTGGGCTACTGGTCAAGCCCTCACTGATCGACGCACCTGCAGGAGCAATAACAGGTGCTTATAACAAACCTATGACGAGCGTCAGTGATCTGTAAAGCGAAAGGTGCGTCGTCAGTAGTCACTTTCTTCCCATTCTAACGAATTAAACTCTTTGTTGGAATGGGTAAAGCGGCAGATCCGTCAGCGGCTCTAGCACCGTCTTTATCAATCCCCACAATATCAGTAGGCCCGTGCCTCATGATCACAAACAGGTGGATCGGGAACTCGATAACTTTCCTATCTCCCTTCGGCAGGGCATTACCACACTTTACCTGCGGAAAGTTTAACCCGTTTACCTACTTAATTAACTAAATTCACCCCTGAAGCTCAATGCCATAAGCAGTAGTTTGACTAATCTTTTGCTCACCCATTCAAACCGAATCGTAAGCACAGCCGGTCAGCCAGGGCTGCCCTAACGAAATCGCTGATTCGGATGATTCACCCTTACGTACCCTTAAATGATGAAAGATGGCTTTTTTTATTCTAGCGATCGGCCATTGGGCGAGGTGACCTATCGGCTTAAACGGCAGGTTGTAGCAGACTACCAGCCGGCCTTAGCGAAAGCCACCGGATTACAGAAATACTGGCTTCGCTGGCTACGTAGCGTTGCGGTGGTAAGTAGGTGTAATCAAAAACTGTATGCTAACGACCGGCTGAATCAATTGGTAACCTAACCGCTACTGCCTTAACAGCAAGACGTAAGCGTTGCTAGGGAAGATGGGTCAATCAACTCCCTATTCAGGATCTATATGAAACCGATTATTTCGAGATTCCTAATCTTAGTTTTCTGTTTTTCACTACAAGCGTGTGAAAAACGGGACTGTGATTGCGTTCCTCCTCCATTTGGCTCACAGTTGATTGGCAAATGGCAATGGGTTAAAACCAGCACACCTACTGGCGAGATCACCCCACAAACCCTGGGTCATGGCAAGAGCTTGAGTTATGGAAATGATGGCTCACGCAATTATCTCTATCTGACCGAGGATGGTCAGGCCCCTAAGGTATTCTATCAGGACAACTCCGTTGGGGAGTCAGATCGAGACCAGGGTCTGATCGTGGGACAATTCAGTGGAGCCTATATGCAATTCATTCTCAAAAAGGCTTCTGACAATACATATCAGACGATGACAACCACTGACATGGTCAGTAGCTCCTCACAGGGTTATGGCCCAAATCGCCATTCCTATAAGCGGGTTGGCATCCCGGATAAACCTTAGTCATCTTAGCTCTTTCTAAGGTTGAGAAGCACTGTCTAGCACTTGCCAATTCAGAAAAAAGTCGACTAACATAAAGCTACATATACAACACGGAAAATATGCGATTGATGGGAATTACGATTTGGCTATTAGTCATACCAATTATAGGTTGGTGTCAGTTAGAACCCTCCAATCCAGTCATTAAAATAGATTGCCCTCCTTTACCCGATTTGAAATTAATTGACTCTACAATCATCCGAAACGATGTCGCTTCCGGTTATGTCCAACTTAGCGGCCATTGGCAATGGGTTGAGTTACGAGGGGGGTGGGGACATATTACAAAGATAACTCGGCCTATTTATATGGTAATTGACCAACAAGGACAAGGTAGAGTATACGAAAATGATCGGTACATATCAACCTACCAGGTCCAACTTCAAAGGAGTTTCAATCACTTTTACTTCAAGCTTGTCGAGCCTATAGTTACCCAAAGAGAAAAGCCATTCTTTCAGTTTAACCAGATGAGTAACAGCAGGGGTTATTTACGAATCTGTGAAGAAGTTTTAGTCATGGGTGAAGCGATGGGTGACGGTCGTGAGTGGGCGTTTAAACGAGTCACTAGAAATACGCCATGATGATTACTTAAAAGGCATGTTTAATTATGTTATTTAAAGATTATATGGATTAGTCTTTAAGATTTAAATTCTGAGTTTAATCGCCAATCTTAACCTATGGGTGGAATACAGATTTTCTAGATACACGATTCTTGATCGAGATAGGATAAGTTCGACGAGATTGTGAAAGAAGAGGTGTTCTTGACGAATCTCTCCAGTTCCATTGACCTGGAATTATTTGAACACGCACCCAGCCCTTTGTAGCTTTCAAGGGGTAATACGTAAATTCTTCTGGGCCAGAATCATCTCTATCATAATACATTGAGAATTTTCCTCTAGGCAATTTTGAAGTTGATGAGTCAATAAATGTCGTGTCAGGTTTGTCCAGATGTGAAGTCGTCCGCTGCGTTTGAAGTTCCAGTGCAGCATCGCTATTAAGCTCTCCATCAATTAACACGTAGTACATTCGCTCTCCAAATGGAATACTGGTTATGTCATAAGTCCATTGCTTAGGCTGAGTCACTGGATCAACTCGAATATCCTGTTCATCACTGTAACAGCTATAGACGAGGTACGCTACTGATAGAGCTAAAAGTATCCGAACAGCAGATTTTACAGAACGTCCTGACATTAGAACAGGGAAATTTCGAAGATTTGACGTCAAATAGCTAAGAGTATAGTATCCTTCAAACAGTCTTATGAGTTGAAGCATAGCTGAGCATGACAGTTAGTTGAGTACAATCAACTTTGCCGACTATTTGTAACGGTCGGGCTACTTACTGAATCAGTACATAAAGTCTAGTCTTAGCCTATGAAACGCCTGTTTATTCTTTGCGCTTTGCTTCCCCTCACCATCGGCTGCGGACTAATCGAACCAGATAGATACACGCAGGGCACCTTTCCTGAAACCCCAGTTAACTTAGGCGATATTAACTCAGTCGATGACGATTATAACTCAACCAGTCATTCCATTGGTAACGTAATGGCATTGGTTTTCTCCTCCAAAAATAGGGGAAGAACCGACTTTAACTTCATTCACAAATCATTAGACATCCGGTTTGATCTGAAAACAGGTAAACTTACATTTGATACCCATCCCTATGGGGGATTAGATGTGATGGAAGAGCAAAGCCCATTAAGCTGGGCCACTCAAGTAGCTAATTCGAATGCTAATGAACTCGGCCCTTATGTGCGCTCCTATACCCATGATTTACTGGCCAACAACACAATGAACGGTGCCCATTATGGCGAATATTTGATGCTATTCGCATCAGACCGAACGGGCAACTTAGATATTTATTTAACCCACAATTATCAGACAGCTCCTACCTCCTTAACAGGATCATCGAGTCGAGTGAGCACAAAGCAGTTTATCCAGCCAGTAACCCTATCCTTCTTGAACTCTTCGGCTGATGATGCCTATCCAAGCTTTGACCAGACGTACAAATCAATCTATTTCACCTCCAACCGATCGGGATCCTTTGATATCTACCGGGCAAACTTGCCTGCCCTATCGCCAGCAAACATGCACACTGCTTTAGCTGATTTAACGAATGTTTCCATTGAGCGGGTAACGGACGTATCCTCAGCAGCTGATGATAAATGCCCTTTTATAAGTGGCAATACACTCGTCTTTAGCTCCAATCGATTGGGAGGATATGGGGGTTACGATCTGTATTATAGCCATTGGACTGATGAGCATTGGTCCACTCCGGTTAATTATGGCCCTAGTATCAATACGTCTTCTGATGAATACCGCCCTATTTTATGTAGCCTTAAGCAGTTCAGTAATCAGTTAATGATTTTTTCCTCTAACCGTCCAGGTGGCCAAGGTGGCTTTGATTTGTACAGGGTGGGGGTGCCTAAATGATTTTTAATGGTTTATCACTTTTATAAAACGAGTCTGAGAAATGTACCAGGTTTAGACGACTCTAAATTTTGTATCTCTCCCAGACTCGTTTTATAACTCAGATTATGTTATGTGAATAAAATCGAAACTATAGTAAAATCAATATTCAATCGTTTCTGAGTT
>DATHAW010000719.1:0-6287 GCA_035296465.1 Spirosoma sp. | reverse complement strand
GCAAACCTAAAAAGGAGACCCAAGACGCTTAACAACGTTAGGGGGCGAAGTCCTGGTCGACCAGGACTTCGCCTTCTTTTGACTAAGTGCGTTGAAGGTTTATCTGTTTATGGCCTTTTACAAACGGACGCTGAAATAATGCCATATCATAACAACTTAATAAATCACTAGAATAAAGTGCTAAAAAAGGCATATCCAGTTTCAGTATAGACAATAAAAACACATAGTCCACCGTTTTATAACTGTTATGTTTCTTCAGCCCTACTGGTTCAACCAGTGGGGCTTTTTCATGTTCCATACTGCTTATCTTTGCCTGTATGGAAGGCGCCTCTGATCAACTACCCCCGCTACTCGATCCGCTATCGGCGGTTAAACAACGGGTTGAAGCTGCTAGCGATTTTTTAAGCTTCTGTGATCGCGTATCGACGAGCTATGACAGCGGGTATTACTGGGAGGATGTACAGCGGGCGCTGCGCATTGCGGCTGGCCTGGAACAATGGCCTGATTGACCCTTTCATTGTAAATCTGTAGGTTGATCTTGTCGTTTTAGGATCCGTCGAACCGTCTCGGATTGGTACCGCTTGCCATACCGGGTGCGAAACCCGTGCTCATTCAATCGCTGGGCAATGGCCCGTAAGGTCAAGGCATCGCGTTGATAGGGCCGTATCAATTCACTCGCCTGGCGGTTAGCCGGATGCTGACGAGCATTGTCTTTAATGGCTACTACCCCTTTGGCCCGGTCCAGATCCGTTAGGTTCTCGGGTTTACCTAGGGTAATGCCACGAGCCTTCTTTTGGGCCAATGCGGCTCGGGTCCGTTTGGCAATCTGTTCGGCTTCATGCTGGGCAAAGCTGGCCATGATGCCGATGGTTAACGTGTTAGCGTCGGGCAGATCACAGGCCACAAAATCCACTTCCGAATCCCGGAGCACCATCACGAAGGAAGCATTACGACTGAGCCGGTCGAGCTTGGCAATTAAGAGACGGGCACTGTGCTGTTTGGCCGTTTGGATAGCGGCTTGCAGCTGGGGCCGCTCTTTCTTGCGGCCGGATTCAATTTCGGTAAACTCCTAGACGAGTTGATCTTCTTCACGCAGAAACCGTTGGACCATGTGGCGTTGATCGTCGAGGCCCAGGCCTGAGCGGCCTTGCTTCTGGGTGGATACCCGGTAGTAAGCGATATAGCGCATAATGGCGACAAGATACGTATATTTTTTTGTTGACACAAATCACGAACGACCGTTGATGATTTGTGTCAATAGCTATTTAGGGATGATAAAGCTGCCAGATAGTCAGTATCCAGACTGAAACGAGCGTTTAAAACTCGTAATAGCGCATAGGTTGATCATCACAGCTATAACTTACTTGACTTGATTAACTGTCTAACATGTGTAAAATAGGCGTGGAACACTTAACGGCACGACATTCTGGTTAAAATTCAATCGTTTAGGCCCATACGATCGTATTGGAAAGGGAAAAATTAGGCAAACGAGAAAAATGAGATTCCCTCCACGTTGATTGGCCAAAGGGTTTGGAGGCGCGGTTAGGAGGTTTAGTTAAAGGAGGGTTTTCTTGAACGTTTTTAATGATGTACGATCCCAAAACTAGTTGTCAGCGGATAGGTATTATGCTAAGGCTACAACACTAATTAAATGTTAGTTGTATTAGAGGATATAAGGTACTTACACTCTAATTACATACCAATACGGGGAGTAGCACTATGCTAAGCTGGTCGACGATGTCATGGGCCACAGCCCACTTTGACTTCAGCCCAAAGCGGTGAATAGCGCCGTGGCGGTGAATGAGCGTGACCCGATTGGTGTCATAACCAAAGGCGGCCCCTTTGTCTTTGAGCGAATTGAGTACAATCAGGTCCAGGTTTTTACTGACCAATTTCGCTTGGGCGTTAGCTAGTTCATTGTCGGTTTCCAGCGCGAAACCAACCATAAATTGGTCGTCTCGCTTCTGTGCACCCAGACTGGCCGCAATGTCGTCGGTCCTGACAAACTCTAGGCTGAATTCCGGTTCTTTCTTCTTGATCTTCCGGTCAGCCACCACTTTGGGCGTATAGTCGGCCACGGCCGCAGCCAGCACGGTGAGGGCTGCGGTTGGAAAATGGTGTAAACAGGCCGCGTACATCTGGGCCGCCGAACGAACGTGTATGACCTGGATGGTTGGATAGGCAATGGTCAGGTTGGTGGGGCCGCTCACGAGCGTCACATTGGCCCCGCGTTCAGCCAGAACTTCAGCGAGGGCGTAGCCCATTTTACCCGTCGAATGATTGCTGATGTACCGGACCGGATCAATGGCTTCCTGAGTAGGTCCGGCCGTGAGCAGGACGTTCAGGCCGGCCAGGTTTGTGTTAATGGGAGCAAATAGAGAGCTCATTCGTTTGTTGTTTACCAGTGAGTAGTTTCCCAAAGCCGTTGTGGCCAAGCGCTTATTTTTTATCATGCTGAATGCGTCTCCAGATGCAAACGGCTTCGCGAAGGGTCATGTAGGCGATACCCAGCCGGTGGTTTTCTCGGCTGATGTCGTACAGCACGCGCCAGTGGTGAAGTAGCACCCGGTACGCTTCCCACAGCGAAAAACCGGGTTGGTAGATGTGCGCGGGTTCGGCCCCGGCCCCGTTCAGTTCCAGAATCCGGATATGCTGACCAGCGTACAGGTCCGCCACACTCCGACAGCGCAGATCGTAGCGGCCGTAGTAGAAACCGTCAATGGGCTGGCTGATGCGGTCGAACACGCGGATTAGCTCAGGCGTGATGAGGTAGCCCGCGTCCAGAAACTTGGTGCCCTTACTGTGGTTGCCGATAGACACTAACGTAATCGTTTCACCCATGGCCGGTATCTCATCAAAACGGGCACCGTAGCGGGCCGTTAACGCGGGTAGCTGAAGAATAGCTCGCTCGTTTTGCATGATCAGTTCCTCAATGCAACTGCGGCCGTTCCCCAGAATCGTCAGGAATTCTTTCTGAACAATTGATGAAATTACGCCCTGTAACTGCCCTGGGTAGCGGTAGTAAAACACGCCGAGTTCGAGCGGTTCGTCAACGTATTCCTGAATCAGGAAATCGCCGGGACTGCTCTGAATGTAGTTAACTAGGCTCTCCCAATGGTCTATCTTCTCGACCCGCCAACCGCGTTCGCCCACGTTGGGTTTGGCAATAATTGGGTATGTCAGGCCCTGTTCGGCAATTTGGTCAAACACCGTATCGATGTGCGTTAAAGCCGGTATGAACAGGGTTTTCGGCTTGAACTCGGCGCTGATCCGTTCGAGGATGTCGATCTTTGACTCGCCCAGCAGTCCGCCCGTTTCGATGGATGGATTAGCGGCCGAAAAGAAAAACAGCGAACGGGCTTTGATCGATAGCCAGATGTGACTGATGAATATTGGGAAGTACACCACCGCAAACGGCCAGTATTCCCACGACCGCAGGCGGATGAAAAACGGGGTAACAAACCGCAGACGCAATAACCGGGTCCGCAAGGTCTGCCAGAGCGATACGGGTGTAGAAACTCCGGAGCGCGGATTGAGTGAACTAAGCAACTGCATAAGCGGATAGAATGGTTTGTTGGCTGAAGGTGTGCTGCGTAAAATCTTCGTAAATGAACTCTACCGCTTCGTCCTGCTGGACAATACTGGTCAGGCTAAGGGTCAGCAGGGCATTCTGACCGAACGCGTCCCGACGGTTCATGCGAATGCTGTTCTCGGAATCACCATCACCGGCAAACTGGTGAAACGTCCGAATGCCGTCAACGGTTGGATTCGTATGCTGATGCACCCAGTCACGAAACCAGGTCTCGCGCTTTTCGATGACTTCTGGTGTGTACAGGGTCACCGATGACCAGATATGCGGACGGTTCGGGTCTTTTTCGTGCGTAAACAATCGCGTACCGTTCCAACGTAATTCGACCACCCGGCGACCTGCTTCCACAATGAGCAGGGTGAACGGCTCAATGTTACAGAAGTTGTAATCAGCGGAGAAAGCGTCGGCTGACGGATAGCCAAAGAAGTGAGGAATAACCAGCCCCCGACTATGGGTATACGGTGGATTGGGGGTGTGGGGAGTAAAGGCCCCGTTGAGCAGGCAGACCGTTGTCTGTGCACTGGCGGCTATCCAGGTGCCGTGGCCCGGTGAGTCCTGTGGAAACGTTACGTCCTGTCCACCAATCCGAACGCTTCTGGGGAGTTGCGCGGCCGGACGAATCGCTTTCTCATCCCGGCTATGGGTGAGAATAAAACCATTGGCATTAAGGGGTAAATACGTTGCAGTACACATGGTCAGGTTGCTTGATTACCTTTCCTATACTCAAGCAATGTACCATCCTATGCAAGAGACCCAAATAGCTGTAAAACAGCTATTTGGGTCTCTTGGCTTTACCCTCGCCAGGAATTTCTGTTACGATATTTCGTGAAATTTCCGGTAGGCCGTGAAATCCTACGGCAGAATGGCGTTCTGGGCGACCTCACGCCAGTTGTTTACATCAGCCTGGACACTTTCCAATTTTGTACTGATGGTCTGGATGGCAATTCGGCCCATTGGTAATCGCAGGGGTGGGTTGTCTATTCCGGTGATGTAGATAATCGCTTCTGCGGCCTTCACTGGGTCACCTTCCTGTTGGCCGTTTACTTGTTTCATCCGGTTACGGAAGAGCCCCGCTGTTGGCTGGTAATCGGCAAGTTGATTCACGGCTGCTTTGAAGGCGTTTCCGGCGAAGTTGGTTCTGAAGGGCCCTGGTTCAACAATAGACAATCGGATACCTAACGGGGCTAGCTCGCCCGCCAGAGCCTCGCTGACTCCCTCCAGCGCAAACTTACTGGCGTTGTAAATACCGAAGCCCGCAAACGCTTTGAAACCACCATGCGACGAAATCTGAATGATGTGCCCACTCCGTTGTTGTCGAAACTGGGGCAGCAGTAATTGTGTCAGGGCAAGTGTCCCAAAGAAATTAGTTTCGAAAACGTTGCGAATCTCCTCCTCTGATGCTTCCTCCACTGCTCCCGCAAACCCGAAGCCCGCATTATTGACCAGCACATCAACGCGGCCGAATTGCCTGATAACCGTGTGTACAACCGTTTCCCGCTGGATCGATTGCGTTAAGTCTAACAGCAACCCTATACCTTTGCCCGCATTTGCTGCGTTGAACGCATCGGCTTGCGACTGGTGGCGAAATGTACCAACTACAAAATCTCCGCTGTTCATCACCGCTTCAGCCAGGGCTTTGCCTAAACCGCTGGATATGCCCGTAATGAACCAGGTTCGTTTATCCATATTTTGCGTGTGCTATATAAGCTACGAAATAAGTAAGCAGTATCCGTTGGGGTTAAAAAGTTCAGGCCACGTAGCGTTCACGAATAATCTTGCCATCCTGCCAGTCCTGAATCGCCACTTCGACAACTTTACTGGGTCCGTTATCAGCATGGTCGTAATCGAACGACCAGACCAAAAAACTTTGGTTACCCTTAACAATTTTGCCTACTGCTGTAAAATCCCGCACTGCTTTTACTTTGGAGAGTAGTTCCTCCCCATTTTTTCGGTTTATATCTTTCCCTTTGTGAGTTGTCTCATCAAGGTCAGTTTTTTCAAGGTCATCATGGTAAAATTTGTCGAATGTTTCCAAGGCTTTGCCGACCGCCATCATGGTAATTAATTCGTCCAGTTGTGCTGAGATCTGCTGTTCCGTCATGATTAAATCTGATTAGTTGAATGAGGACACAAAGTTGCAGCAGACACGCTCTGAGCAGTTAGAACAGGACTTACTTTACTCGGTACTTTTCGGACATTACCTGTTTGAAGGTGACAGGCGACTGACCCGTTTCGCTCCTGAACACGCGGGCGAAGTAGGAAGAGTCGAGAAAGTTAAGCCGCGTAGCTACTTCCGAAACGGTCAGGTCGGTGAACGTGAGCAGCCGCTTCGCTTCCAGCATACTCCTTGACCGGACGACATCGCTGGCTGTTTTTCCGGTTACCTGTTTACAAACCAGGTTAAGATGGTGTTGCGTAATATTTAGCTTGTCAGCGTAAGAACTGACCGGCCAATTCTCGGAGAAATGCTGATCCAGCAGATTCTTCAGCTTCTTGTATAGAATTACGTACTTCCTGGAATACGCTTGTCCTGACTGGACGTCAACGCACCGTTGAATCTGCGTCAGTAACACGTGCAGCAGAGAGTGCCCGATGGCGTTTGACCGGTTGTTTCGGCTTTGTTCCCGGCAAAGCAGTTCAATGGTGTGCCGTATGTCCGCGAAGTTCTCTGCGCTTGGCTTCAACAGTGGATTCGCGT
>DATHAW010000718.1:0-2020 GCA_035296465.1 Spirosoma sp. | reverse complement strand
TATAGAAACATACTCGGCCTTTGGCATTCTGGGAGATTTCGGCGGCATCTGGCGCCACCCAAAACACGAGTTAACATTCGGACTGGTCGCCAAAAACGTGGGGTATCTCGTCAAAAACTACGGCCCGGCCGACGCAGCACTACCGTTCGATCTTCAGGCAGGCGTTACGTTCAAGCCCCGCTATGCCCCCATCCGCATTACGCTCACCGCTCACCACCTGCAACGCTTCGACATTACGTACAACGACCCAAACCTGAACATCCGCTACGATTTAAACGGCAATCCGATTCCGCAGACGGTGAGTCTGGTTGAAAAAATGGCCCGGCACCTGAGCGTCGGAGCGGAGTTTCTTATCAGCCGCAATGTCAATTTGCTGGTCGGCTATAATCATCTGAAGCGGCAGGAAGGAAAACTGGCAACGGGCGGTATCGGAGGGGGAATCTCGTATGGGGCCTCGGTGCAGGCTCGTGGCTTTCAGCTTACCTACGCCCGGTTCTCATCCGTTCCCACGGCGGGTACCAGCCAGCTTTCCCTGCGTATCGACCTTGACCGGTATTTAAACTGAACCCATGATTTCAGCTATTCAAACCAAAGCCGCCCGCATCCGGCTCGTACTCACCGACTGCGACGGCGTTCTGACCGACGGGGGCGTCTACTACGGTGAGTCGGGCGAAGTACTCAAACGGTTCAACATCCGCGATGGCATGGGCGTGGTGCGCCTGCGCGAGTTGGTGGGCGTTCAAACGGGAATTATCACGGGCGAAACCTCGCCTTCGGTTGTGACGCGGGCGGCCAAATTGAAAATCAGCGAACTGCACCTCGGGGCCGGTAACAAACTGTCGTTGCTGCCGGAAATTTTAGGCCGGCTGGGGCTGGATGCATCGGAAGTGGCTTTCATCGGCGATGACGTCAACGATCTGGAACTCCTGCAGGCCGTTGGCCTCTCGGCCTGCCCGGCCGATGCTACGCGCCAGAACAAAGCCGTGGTGGACTACTGCTGCCAAACGGCCGGTGGACAGGGTTGCTTCCGCGAACTGGCGGAGCTGATTATCGAGGCCAGGCTGGGTCTGGTCTGAAAATTCCCGTTTCCTTTGCACATTTTCCTGTTTCCCGTGTTTCTCTATCATAGAGAGACACACTTTACGTATCTCCGTTTGTCAATGACCCAATTACTTAAAGACCTTACGCCCCGGCAGATCGTTGCCGAACTGGACCAGTACATCATCGGCCAGCACGACGCCAAGCGGAATGTGGCCATTGCCCTCCGCAACCGCTGGAGACGCATGAACAGCCCGGACGACATGCAGCGCGAAATCACGCCCAACAATATCCTGATGATTGGTGCTACAGGTGTCGGTAAAACCGAGATCGCCCGGCGGCTGGCTAAAATTGCCGATGCGCCGTTTATAAAAGTAGAAGCCTCCAAGTTTACCGAAGTAGGCTACGTAGGCCGCGATGTGGAGAGCATGGTGCGCGACCTCGTCGAGCAGTCGGTCAATATGGTGCGGAGCGCCAAAAAAGAAGCTGTGCAGGTCAGAGCGCAGCAACTCGTGGAGGATGCCATTCTGGACATCCTGATTCCGCCCGTCAAATCCGCTAATGGGCAGCCGATGGTGGGTTTTGAGAATGCCACCGCCGATTCGGACGCCGAACTGAACGAACGGACCCGCGAACGCTTCCGCGAGAAGATCCGCTCCGGCGAAATGGACGACCGCCGGATCGACATCGACGTACAGCAGAGTCAGGCCCCCAATATTGGCATCATGGGCGGTGCCATCGACGATATGTCGATGATGAATATTCAGGAGATGATTGGCGGAATGCTGCCTAAGAAAGGCAAGAAACGAAAGGTAACCATTGCGGAAGCCCGACGGATTCTGCTCGAAGAAGAAGCCGCCAAACTCATCGACATGGACGAAGTGAAGGAGGAGGCCATCCGTAAAGCCGAAGATGCCGGTATCATTTTCATCGACGAGATTGACAAAGTGGCATCGGCCCGGTCGGGCAATGGCGGTGGCCC
>DATHAW010000717.1:0-4146 GCA_035296465.1 Spirosoma sp. | reverse complement strand
GCTTTCGCTTTGCGATGATAGTAAATGGACTTTTCGAAATCTCCTATTTCACGGTATGTGTCGCCCAAACCATTATATCTTACACAAATTGTAATGAGATCACCTCTCTGCTCTGCCAACCGCAAACTTCGAATTCTGTATTGAAGGCTTTCAGAATAATTACCATTTAGTGATTGAAGAGTCCAATATTGCCAATAGACATTATCCAGTGCAACGTTCGACTTCATATTTTTTGCTAACAAGATATTTTGGCGTATATACACAGTTGCGGAATCCATATTTGTATATATATATCCCCAAATCAGCTGCGCAGTTCCATAAAATTTAGTGGAATCATCTTTCGCAGAACGAATCAGACTCTTCAAGCTGTCATGCTGTGAGGTTTGAGCATATATACTATGTATGAAGAGCAGCAGTAAAGTCGTAATAAAGATTTTTCTCATTGCAAAATTTGATAACTACGGTGTTAATTGAATTACAAACTCCGCTCCCTCACCTTCCTTCGCTACTACCTTTTATACTCCTCCATGTGCTTTTATAATGTCATAATTCAAGCTTAAGCCAGTACCCTGACCGATGGGCTTAATGGAGAAAAAAGTCTGGATTCGTCTATTGTGTACTGGAGCGTGGATTTATGTCGAAACTACTAAATAATTAGACAAAGTCAAGGCAATCAGCACTTTTCCACAGGCGTTGATTTACTTAGCGTTGTTTATCGTCATATTTTATACACGAATTCGTTATGTTTACCCGAAGCTGCGGACCCCTGCACCTTGAACACCCATTACTTTGAACGTTCCTGTTTTTCTGGCCCGCAAGGTGCGCCATGCGCCCCAGGGTTCTTTTTCGGCCACCGTTACGCGCGTTGGCATCGTCAGCATTGCCCTTGGACTAACCATTCTGATTGTGGCATTTGGCGTTTTATACGGCTATAAGAATACCATTCAGCAAAAAATTTTCCTGTTTGGCGCGCATATTCAGGTGAGCAAATTCACCAATAATTACTCCTATGAAGGAAAACCTATTCCGCTCAATACGAACCTGTATCGGGACCGCGACCGGATTCCGGGTGTCCGGCATGTGCAGGCCGTAGCGTTGAAAGCGGGGATTTTGAAAACCAAAGACGAACTGATGGGTGTCGTGCTGAAAGGCGTTGGCCGCGACTATGACTGGAACCTGCTGCGCGAATCGCTGGTAGCCGGCACCGTACCAACAGTAGGGGCTGATTCTGGCCGTGGGCCATCCAGCCCGGAGCAATCCAGCCGGGGCTCCACTCAATTGCTCATCAGCCAGTATATGGCGAATCAATTACAGGCAAAACTCGGCGATGGCATACCCATGTATTTCCTGGGCGGCAATACGCCCCGCGTTCGCAAAATGACCGTTGTGGGCATCTACGACACGGGCCTGGAAGAGGTGGACAAAACAATAGCGCTGGGCGACATTCGGCTCGTTCAGCGGCTGAACAACTGGGGGCCGGATTCGGTGGGGAACTTCGAGATTTTTGTGAATGACTTTGACCAGCTCGATCCGGCTGTTGCCACCGTTTTCGACCTGATTACGCCCGACCAGCGCGTCACGCGCGTCACCGATCAGTACCGCCCGCTGTTCGACTGGATGGTGCTCCTGGACCGGAACATGGTCATTCTCTTGTTTCTCATTACGTTCGTGGCCTCGTTCAACATGGTGTCGGTGCTGCTGGTGCTGATGATGGAACGGACCCCCATGATTGGCTTGCTGAAAGCCCTGGGAAGCCCCGATCCGCTCATCCGGCGACTGTTTCTTTACGTTGGCCTGAACATGGTGGGCTGGGGGCTGCTAATCGGCAACGTAGTAGGGCTAACGCTCTGCTGGCTTCAGTGGCAATTCCACCTCATTCCGCTCGACCCCAAAAACTATTTTGTTACCTACGTCCCCATCTCCTGGGACTGGCCAACGATACTGGCCCTTAATGGTGCTACGGTAGCCCTGATTGCGCTGGTGTTATGGTTGCCAACGCTCATCATCAACCGCATCCAGCCCGTGAAAGCGCTGGCGTTCAAGAAGTGAGAAAAGTAAGTTAGTCTGTCACTGACTAGCGTATGGCTTTTGCCCGTCTACCCGCCTGGTCATCTCAGGAGATTTATTCCACCGCTTTCACAGTATACCCTTTCTTTCTTAGCAGGTTGACAACGCCTTTGGGGGTAGCCAGGTGACCGGCGCCGAAGGCAAAGAAGGTTGGCTTCTCTTTGGCGGCTTTCTCGATGACTGGAATCCAGTTGGCGTTACGTTCGCCGAGAAGGCTGTCCTCAAACTGGGTTAGGTCACCCCCGCCAAACTGGCTGGTTTTCATCATGGCCATCATCTTATTAAGGTCATGTGCTTTATAGGCTGTCAGCAGATCATTGAACTCTTTCTTTGCCTGCTCGGGCTTACGGGCCATATCGACTAATCCTTTAAGTTGCTCCTGCACCGGAATTTTGTTCAGAGCCGCTAGCTGCGCGTCCAGGGTTTCCAATCCCAGCACTTCCTTTTTGTCTTTAGCGGCCATCTGCGCAAAAGTCAAATCGTAGGAAGCAGGCTGGCAGGGCAGCACGGTCATGTAAAGCAAAGAGAGTAGGGCAATGGGTTTCATGGTGCTGACCTGAGCCAGGTTCATATTGAGCTTTTGCTTCAGGTAGTTGTCCAGCACGGTATAGTCGTCGGGCTTAAGCAAGCCTTTCAGGTTCTTACCGTCGGTCATCATCATTGTTTTCATCATTCCCTGCATCAGGGCCGGGTCGTCCATATCCAGTTCCAGGTACACCTGCCGGGTGCTGTCAATGGCTTTTTTTGTAGCGTCGGTGATGTTCAGATCGGCGGGGCAAACCAGGTGAAACGTACCATAGAGATACGACGGTTTGGATATACCTGGGCCAGTAATTTCGTACAAAAGGGCATTGTCCTGGTTCTGGGCATTAGCCAAACCAAGCATGGACCCGGCTGCAAACAAGCCAGAGACAAGAAGTTTTTTAATGGGTGTCAACATCAGTTTGAATAATTAAATAAACCAAAGTTCATATCTCCTTTCCATACCCTACTAACAGGTTGGGATAAAGTATGCTATATAGT
Source organism: Spirosoma sp. (assembly GCA_035296465.1). Classification (GTDB taxonomy): domain Bacteria; phylum Bacteroidota; class Bacteroidia; order Cytophagales; family Spirosomataceae; genus Spirosoma. The sequence goes on along the minus strand of DATHAW010000717.1, from coordinate 1,056 downwards.
GATAAACGACTATGAAAGGGGATTCCGTATTGATTCGTAACTTTGAACAAAGAGGCTGAACAGGAGCAACAGGAAACGCAGCAGCTTAGTCAATTTGTCTTCCTTCTTATCTCCAGCCTATACTTCTCTTCATCAATGATTGCTCAACCCGTTAGTTCAGACCACCCCAGCGTACAGCCCGTCACTAGCTTGAAATGGGCCAACAAAATCAGGATCGTCACAGCAGCTTCACTCTTCGACGGACACGATGCGGCCATAAACCTCATGCGTCGGCTGATGCAGTCGTCCGGGGCCGAAGTGATTCACCTCGGCCATAATCGCTCGGTGGCCGAAATTGTGGACTGCGCCATCCAGGAAGACGTACAGGGCATTGCCGTCACGAGTTACCAGGGCGGACATCTGGAATTTTTCAAGTACATGTATGACCTGCTGAACGAGCGCGGAGCGGGCCATATCAAAATCTTTGGTGGCGGGGGTGGCACTATCCTGCCGTCCGAAATAGACGAACTGCACCGCTACGGTATCGCCCGCATCTATAGCCCTGACGATGGCCGGTCTATGGGCCTGCAGGGCATGATTGACGATCTGCTGCAACAGTGTGATTTTGCCCTGCCACCACTCAACGACCAAGCCAACATCGCCCGGCTCATCTCCACGGCCGAAAACGACTCAGCAGCATACCACCAGTTACAAACTAAACTACCCGCTGTAAGCTCTCCCGTCCTCGGCATTACCGGCACTGGTGGCGCTGGAAAATCGTCACTGGTTGATGAGCTGGTGCTGCGGTTTCTCAAAACGTATCCCGACAAAAGACTGGCAATCATATCGGTCGACCCATCGAAGCGCAAAACAGGCGGGGCGCTCCTCGGCGACCGTATCCGTATGAACGCCATCCATAATCCAGCCGGGGCGCCGGAGCGTGTATATATGCGGTCACTGGCTACCCGGCAGTCGAACCTGGCGCTGAGTCGCCACGTGCAGGACGCCATCGACGTGTGCAAAGCCGCCCAGTTCGACCTCATTATTGTGGAAACATCGGGCATTGGACAGTCGGAC
>DATHAW010000716.1:0-2175 GCA_035296465.1 Spirosoma sp. | reverse complement strand
TTGTAGTAATAGCGGTCGCGGTCGTCGAGATTTTGTGCCTGGTAGCCATTCAGCGGACCCCGGCTAAGGTTATCGTATACACTCAAATCCATGGTAACAGGTACGCCATGGATCCCAACTTCGAGCGTAATAAATCCTTTTTCGGCATCGGCAATCATACCGACATACGGCCGAACTCCTGCACCCGGCACCCGCAGAATGGCCGGATATTTTCCTTCTTTTTTGGGTACCGACAGGATGCCGTAGAAGCGAGAATTGTTAATGTTTTGCAAATTCAAGTGGTATACGTTCGTCCGTTCGGTGCAGCGCTCCGGCAGCAAGGTCATACGGGCATCTATCGGCACAGCGGCCAGGTCAGCTTTGGCTTTGTCCCAGAATGCCCGGAAGTCGGCGGGGTTTTCAACCGTGGGTTTAATGCTTAATGGCTCAAACCCGGCGGTAGTCATGCTCTTATATTCTTTTCCGTCTACTTCGGCCGTGACCGTACAGCGTAGGAATCCAGCCGTGCGCATGGTTCCGCCGTCGACGGCCAGCGTCCCATCCTTACTGGTAAGGGTTTCTTTTTTGGTCGGTTCCAGCTTCTCCGGTCCAACTTCGTAGCGGAGTTTAGCGTTTTTCAACAGAACATTGTTGCGATAGACCGACACAGCAAATTTCACGGGCTGTCCTACTTTATAGAGCCAGTCGGCGTGGTCGGGCATAATAATGATCTTAACGAGTCGCTCAACGGGTTGAGCCATGACGGCCAGGTTGAGACAAAGCAGTAATAAGCCAGTAAAAAGTTTTTTCATACAGGTTTAGAAAAGTAATTTAGCTATATAAATACGTCCCCCTAGCTTAAACTACTGCTTTTTTCGGGAGTTGTCGACCGCGCCAGACAGGTTGCAGATTAACAAGGCAACGCGCCAGCAGCATCCCGGGAAATAAGACGTCGACGCCCCCCGGCACCTTTGACAGCACCATACCAAGCAGAATGAGTACCGCCGTAATGCCGAAGTAAAGCGTCCGGCGCCGGGCCGTGGACGATGGGCCGGTAGCCCAGTAGATAAGCGGCATGTGGAGCGGCATCAGGTAAAGAAGTGTTGGGTTCCAGGCAGTGACGCCGTGGTCGGTGCCTACCCAGAGCAGGAACAAAAACCATCCCCATAAGCCAGAAAAACCAAATAGAAACCGATCGAGCCAACGGTCGATCCGCCCACGCCGGTAGCGACGAATGGTGAACAATGCCACCGCGATAGCTAGCCCAGCAAAGACTACCTCCGGGTCAAATAAAAATGGCAGTTCCTTCCTAAATCTTTTTGGAGCCTCATATAAGGTCTGATGGGCCGCTACTAAGGGCACAACCCGACCGCTGGTCTGGCGGAGCGTAGCGTGGGCCATCTGGTCATGTACATTGTTGGGCAGATACATGGCTTGCCAGCCGTCGGTCTGCTCATCGGCGGGCTGGCCTATGGCCAGGTTCATGCCTAACTTAGCCCAGGGTTTCTCACCGAGGTAATCGTTCATCCAGTCCCGATACGACTTACCCATCTGAACGTTGCGCGATGGAATCGTGAGGCTGTCGCCACAAGAGAGGGTAATTACGTCGCGGGGTCGGCTGGCGCAGTTATCGTAGAAGAATTTATACTGATACGTCCGGTTCTGCGGCAGCATGTTTGTATCCAGCACCTGAAGCATCCGCTGTTTCTGCGCAGCCGACAAATTCAGTACCTGCTCCCGAATGCTCCGATTCTCGGTTCGATACGCATACACCATGAGATTCATGTCGTAGGCATCGATGTAATAGGGCAGTGTGCCCCGCAGAAATTTTAAGTAAAAGTTATTTTCCGCAAAGCGGAACCCGCCCCATCCGTACGTAACGTCCTGGCCTCTCGCGGGGTCATATATCCGGATGGCTGTATGACCAAACACCGAATACAGATCCTCGCCCGGACCAAAAGTTAGTAAACTAACTTGCGGAGTCGAGGGCGCCTGACTAAAAGCGGCCTGATGAATACTAACTGAAAAAGCCATCAGGCAAAAAATCCATTTTGCAGCCTTTGGTAATCCCCATTTATTCGTCCTCATCACTGGTGTCATCTTCCCTGTCATATTGCCGTTTGGTCTTTCGGCTGACTGCTTCTTTACCCTGAACGCAAATGACCAGCTCACCTTTTATCGTTTTTTCGGCAAAAT
>DATHAW010000715.1:0-2531 GCA_035296465.1 Spirosoma sp. | reverse complement strand
TACGTTTATACCCATATCATTAACTTATTGTCTGATTGACTATGATTCAGAAAGTTATCAAGTCCGACGAAGAGTGGCGGCAGCAGCTAACGCCGGAGCAGTACCGCGTGGCCCGAGGTAAAGGTACGGAACGGGCTTTTTCGGGGGCGTATTGCGAATCGCATGAGCCGGGCTTATACGCCTGCGTATGCTGCGGCACCGAGTTATTCGAGTCGACAACCAAATTCGAGTCTGGCACTGGCTGGCCGAGCTTTACGGAGCCGATTGAGGAAGAGCGTATTCGCCTTGAAAAAGATTTCAGCTACGGCATGATCCGCACTGAGGTATTGTGTAATGTATGCGACGCCCACCTCGGCCATGTATTCAACGACGGCCCCAAGCCCACCGGAATGCGGTACTGCCTGAACTCGGTATCGCTGGTGCTGAAACGCGCCGAAGAGGTAAAATAAGCTATGGCTGAGCCGACAGCAGGCAATCATGGCCCGAACGGTTCGTTTATAGTCGGGTTGCCTGCAACGCGCTGCCCTACCCAAACGTATTCAGGTATTGACCCAGGTTTACCCCATCTGCATGTTTTATTGGAATTTATCGGCCCGGTCAGGCCCGGCTGGCCTTGCGCTAATGTGGAGCGTAGCCGTTTCTCTCCTGCGACCGTTGTCCGTGCAGGCGCAGGCGATTTCTCCCTCTTCAAGCTATGCCCGATTTGTCCGGCAACTGCGCACCGCACCGGTAATACCCAAAACAATCTGCTACAAAACCGAACGGGATGAGTTTACGAGGATTCTGCCGCCCGATGCGTTTCTGAAGGCACGCCAGCGTCCGGGGGCGCGGCTGGCAGCCACCTCGCAGTTTATTGTTAACTACAACGGATTTACACCCGAAGCCCAACGGGCGTTTCAGTACGCAGTCGATATCTGGTCGACCCTGCTGGTGTCATCGGTGCCGGTTCGGATTCAGGCCAACTGGATTCAGCAGGACCGGGGCATTCTGGGTTCAGCCGGGCCGACCGAAGTTCGGGTGGGGTCCGATGGGGTTCAGAAAGCGAATGGAATTTATCCCATTGCCCTGGCCGAAAAAATTGCCCGTCGCCAGCTTAACAATCCCGGGGATGCGGACATCAGCGCCGATTTTAACAGGAACAACAACTGGTACTACGGTACGGACGCCAATCCACCAGCCGGGCAAACCGACCTTGTTTCGGTGGTCCTGCACGAGATATGCCACGGGCTAGGCTTCATCGGCTACTTTGGTGTGCCCGACAATGGGAGTGTGGGTCAGTATTTGTCGAATGGTTTTCCGGGGGTGTACGACCATTTTGTTGAGAATGGTCAGGGGCAGCGCCTGGTGACGTCCACGATCGATTTCCCCGATAACTCGGCAGCTTTGTTTCGCCAGTTTACTACAAATAGCCTGTTTCTGAACGGGCCGATTTTGAGACAGAAAACGGGTCAGCGGGCCAAACTGTATGCGCCTGCAACCTACGACAAGGGATCGAGCATCTATCACCTCGATGAAAACACTTATCCGGCCCGGAATCCCAACTCGCTGATGACCCCCCAGTTGGGCAATGCCGAAGCCATTCACTCGCCGGGGCCGCTTGTGCTGAACTTCATGACGGATATGGAGTGGAAAACCACGTCTGTGCTACACCAGCCACTAGCCAGCAGCGAAGATGTGACCGATCTGGTTTTCAGTACGCGTGTCATCAGCGACACGACACTAACAGAGGGGTCCGTCCGGCTTTTCTACCGCAAAGGCCCGCCCACCAACGCCGACTCCACGTTTATCGCCATTACGCCCTCCCGCGTTGGCACCACCAACGAGTTCCGATACCAGCTTCCGGCTACCCAGGCACAGGGCGACATCTGGTATTATTTTCAGGCACAGGATGCCTCGGGCCGAACGTTTACGAACCCCGGCAAAACGCCTGCCGGTCAGCAGACGCTGCACCGCGTTCAGATTGGGCCGGACAACGTGCCGCCAACAGTTCGATATAGTCCACCAAAAAACTTTATTTTCACTACCGCCGTGGCTGACAGTTTGCCCTTATACGTCGTGGTTTCTGATGATCGGCCAACGGGTATCGACTCGGCTTATGTGGAATACCAGCTTAATGGTCAGGCCCAGCCAGCACTGCCATTACGCTACAGCCAGGGTGCTATTGGGAACATTCAATATGACAGCCTATACATCAATCGGATCAGATTTCCGGCAAACTCACTCAAGGTAGGCGACAAACTAACGTACCGGATAGTAGCGCGGGATGCATCAAGGACCAAAAATAAAACCGTCAACCCAGCAAACGGCTTTTATGAACTAAGCGTGGTGGCCCCGCAAACCCCGCGCGACCGCTACGCCACTACGTTTCAGGATGCGGCAGCCGCCACTGATTTTGTCAGCTACGGGTTCACGATTACCACACCAGCGAGTTTCACGAGCCCGGCTCTTAACTCTGAACATTCTTACCGCAACGGCAGTGATTACCGCTACCAAAGCAACTACGAATCGGTGTTGCTGGCCCCCATTACCCT
>DATHAW010000714.1:0-14689 GCA_035296465.1 Spirosoma sp. | reverse complement strand
TCGCCATCCAGTACGGCCCCGCCCCGCATAGCCAGCCCTATACCAAGCCCAATAAAAGGACCGCCAAAAACAGCCGTCAACAGCAAATCAGGCGTTACGTCGGGGTAAGGAACAACGGCAATACACATAGACAAACTAATGATAGCAACCGCGCTTTTGAGAGCGAAGGAACCGCCAAGCAATCGGTAACCAAGCGCAATGAACGGTAGGTTGATAATTGGAATTAATGCTGTCAGTGGCCACCCGGTTACATCAGCCAGCAGTATCGATACGCCCGTAACACCACCGTCGATATATTGGCTCGTCAGTTAGAACCTTTCAGACCCATGCCCGCGCTCAAAATATCCGTTACAATTAACACGAAATTTTTCGCAGGTTGAAACCAGATTGGCCGTTGAGACATTATGCTGGATTTTTGGGTTAGACTAAGAAAGCAGCACGATTCGTTGGAATAACGTTACATCGTTTTTATGAAAGTAATTAAGCGTGTTTGTATTGGTTTTGTTGGCCTGTTGATGGCCGCCTGCGGCAGTGACACATCCGAAACCTACGTGCCCAAGCCTAAAGCCTACCCGCGCTTCGATCTGCCCGCGCCAAACTACGTTCTTATTGAACCAAGACATCCCTACCAGTTTGAGTACAACAACGTAGCCCGGATTTTACGCGATACGTTTCCCAACGCCGAGCCGCACTGGATTTTTATCAGCTATCCGGCTTTCCATGCCAGCGTTCAGCTTACCTACAAACCCATTCGGAATGACGTGAACCGGCTACGGAAGATGCTCGAGGATTCGTATAAGCTGGCGGCCCGGCATAAAATTAAAGCCTACGCCGTGGAGCAGCGGACGATGAAAATGAAATCGGGCCTAGAGGCTAGCCTAATCGACATATCGGGCGAGGTGCCAAGTCAGGTACAGTTTGTTACCACTGATTCGACCACCCATTTCCTGCGCGGTGCGTTGTACTTCAATACCGCTACGCAGAATGATTCCTTACAGCCCATTATCCAGTACATTCGCAAAGACGTGCTCCACCTGCTGAATACGCTAAAATGGCGCTAAATAAATGAGCGTTGCTTTATCCGGAGGCTTAAAATCACTTTACACTATGAAAATCATCCTGACCTTACTATGCCTCCTGTGGCTTTCGACGGGCTACGCCCAGACACCTAAGCCGACTGCTAAACCTGCATCAAAGACCACAGTGGCGGCCATTAAACAGCCTGGCCAGGTCATTTTTGAACAGAACTGTCTGAGCTGTCATCAGGCCAACGGCTCCGGCGTACCTAACCTCAACCCACCCCTGCGTGGCACCGAGTGGGTAGTGGGCGACAAGACCCGGCTCATTAATGTTTTGCTGAAGGGTTTACAGGGGCAGGAGATCGAGGGTGAAATGTATGACAATGCCATGCCTGCCCACGATTTTCTGGACGATACCCAGATTGCGGACGTATTGACTTATATCCGTAACAATTTTGGCAACAAAGCTGATGCCGTTAAGACCGAGGAAGTAAAAGCAGTACGTGGAAAGTAGGAACTTTGCTGACAACTTCCATGGAGCATACAACGGTTTGAATTTGTCTGCTCCAGGTGCTTAGGACGGTTGTGGCTGACGATTACGTCTGGATTACGCCCACCGAAAATGACTTTGTGATGGGCGCGTGGTTGGCGGCTGCAATGCCCTCGGAGAGGATTTGGCGGGTCTGCAGCGGGTCGATAACGGCGTCAACCCAAAGCCGGGCGGCTGCGTAATAAGGCGACAACTGGGCATTGTACTGATCTGTGATTTTGGTCAGCAGGGCCTGTTCCGCTTCGGGTGTAATCACTTCTCCTTTCGCTTTGAGCGATGCCACCTGGATCTGAACCAGTGTTTTTGCCGCCGATGCGCCACTCATCACGGCCATCTGCGCCGTGGGCCAGGCCAGCATCAGGCGCGGGTCATAGGCTTTGCCGCACATGGCGTAGTTGCCCGCCCCGTAGCTGTTGCCAATCACCACCGTAAACTTCGGCACAACGGAGTTAGCCATGGCGCTCACCATTTTGGCTCCGTCCTTGATAATGCCGCCCTGCTCGGCCCGGCTCCCAACCATGAACCCCGATACGTCCTGCAAAAACACGAGCGGAATTCGTTTCTGGTTGCAGTTCATAATAAACCGGGCGGCTTTGTCGGCCGCATCGCCGTAAATAACGCCCCCCATCTGCATCTCTGCGGTCGGCGCTCCGATGGCTCGGTCCGATACGCCCGGACCGGTGCGGCCTTTTGCCTTCACCACCTTGCGCTGGTTTGCGACGATGCCCACCGCCCAGCCGTCGATTCGGGCGTAGCCACAGAGCAGCGACTGGCCGTAGCCGGGTTTGTATTCATCAAATTCAGATGCGTCGACCAGCCGCATTATTATTTCCCGCATGTCGTAGGGCTTTACCCGGTCGGCCGGCAGAATCTGGTGAATATCAGCTGGGTTTTTAGTTGGCAAAATAGGTACGGCGCGGTCGAAACCGGCTGTTTCAGCGCGACCGGTTTTATCAAAAATGCGTTTGATGGCGTCCAGACAGCTTTTATCGTCCGGGTACCGGTTGTCGATCACGCCCGAAATGTCGGTATGCGTAACGGCCCCGCCGAGGGTTTCGGCATCGACATCCTCACCGATGGAGGCTTTGACCAGGTAGGGCCCGGCCAGAAAAATAGACCCTGTCCCTTCCACAATCAGGGCTTCGTCGGACATGATGGGCAGATAGGCTCCACCCGCTACGCAACTGCCCATAACGGCCGCCACCTGGAGTACACCCATCGCCGAGAGGTGCGCATTGTTCCGAAACGTCCGGCCAAAATGCTCTTTGTCGGCAAACACCTCGTTCTGCAAGGGGAGGTACACGCCGGCACTATCGACTAAATAAATGATGGGCAGGCGGTTTTCCATCGCGATTTCCTGCGCCCGCAGGTTCTTTTTGGCCGTAATGGGAAACCAGGCTCCCGCCTTCACCGTAGCATCGTTCGCCACTATCACGCACTGCCGCCCCGATACGTAGCCGATGCCTACCACCACGCCCCCGGACGGACAGCCGCCATGCTCCTCGTACAAACCCTCGCCCGCAAACAAACCAATTTCTACAAATGGGCTTTTGTCGTCCGTAAGGTAGTCGATACGTTCGCGGGCGGTCAGTTTGCCTTTGCGGTGCTGATCGTCAATTTTTTTCGGGCCTCCGCCCAGTTTAGTTTGGGCAGTGCGGTTTTGGAGTTCGTCGAGGAGGGGCTGCATGGGATCGTTGGTGGGTTGCCGTAATAAAGGGGCAGCATGGATCACATGAATGCATCCACTGGCTGCAACCGACAAACTCGAAGACTTAATTACGCGTCGAATCTGCTTTGGTCGTGTCTACTCTTGTCGTCGTGATAACCGACGTAGTGACGGTGGCGCTGCCGGGCTTGTCAACCGGCGCGGTCTTATCTTTTTTGCCAAATAGCGAGAAATGGACGTAACGCTTTGGGTTTTCGCGGAAGTCGGTCAGCAGTTTTTCCAGGCTGGCCGTTGTAGCATTGACGTTGCGGTACAGCGAATCATTCGTTGTCAGCTTGCCGATCGACCCCTGCCCCTTGTTAATAGCCGCCAGCATCTTCTGAAGGTTATCGACCGTTTTGTTTACGCTACCGAGCGTCTGTTTCAGTTGCAGCCCCTGCAGCGAATCGGCGAAGGTGTCGGCCTTTGCCAGTATGGGTTTCAACTGTTTTTCGGTCTCGATCAGTGATTTGGACAGGCGGTTCACGTTGTCGAGCGCAGTCCGTAGACCGGCCCGGTTTTCGGCAACGGTTAGGTCGAGTGTTCGGACGCCCGCGTTGGCATTACGTAGTGTTTGGTTTAGCACGATGCCCGTCTGGTCAAACTGGCCCACAACGCGGTTAAGCTGGTACGTCAGCGAGTCGACATTGTTCAGCACGGGCAGGGTTTTCTCCTTAATCAAGGCCGAAAGGCCAGTTTCTTTAGCCGACACCAGTTGTCCGCCATCTTCGAGTTCGGGGGCACCAGGCTTAATACCCAGCCGAATGAGTTTACCACCCAGCAACCCATCGTCGGCCAGTACGGCCCGGGAGCCCCGCGTCACCCGAATGCCATTCTTAACTTCGATCGTGACCAGCAGCTTGTTGCCCTGATCCTGTAAAATCTTGATGTCGCGGATCTGGCCAACGGTTAATCCGTTGATTTGCACCGGGTTTGAGGCTGTCAGTCCGTCGATATTGTCGTAAGTAACCCTATATTTATGATTTGACGAAAAGAAGTCGGAGCCTTTCAGGAAATTGAATCCAAAAAAAAGCATTAACAGCGTAACAACGGCCAATAAACCAACTTTTACTTCCTGGGAGATTTTCATGCGTGTGTGAGTGAGCAGCCCAACGGTCTGCTTCGACCCGTTTGGCTGAACGTATAACCATCTCGGAGGGGTATTTGTCCCGAAAGAAGGAAAAAAGCTGAAAGCGAAACGGAGGTAACTCGCTGATTTTGTTTCTTAATTGGGGGATTCGATCTCCTCCTTATACTGCACAAACGCTTTATAAATGGCACTGGCAATCTGCTCCTGCCCGGCGTCCGATTTCAGGTACAACTCTTCGGCCGGGTTGGTCAGGTATCCGCTTTCGATCAGAACGCTGGGCATCGTGGTTTTCCAAAGCACAATGAAACCGGCCTGCTTCACGCCGTTGCTTTTGCGCTCTGCGCTGCGCCGGAAACTGCGCTCCACTTTCTCGGCAAAATTGATGCTGCTGGCCATGAAGGCGTGCTGGTAGTTGGCGAGCATGATTGTTGCCAGGGGCGAGTTGGGGTTGAAGCCCTTGTAGGTCTGCTGGTAATTTTTTTCCTGTAGAATAACGGCGTTTTCGCGCCGGGCTACGTCCAGGTTGCTTTGGGTTCGGTGTAGTCCCAGAGTGTAGGTTTCGGTGCCATAGACGCGGCTGCTCGATGGGCTGGCATTGCAGTGAATCGAAATAAACAGGTCGGCCCGGTTGCGGTTGGCTATGGCCCCGCGTTCATACAGATCGACGAAATGATCGGTCGACCGCGTATAAATCACCCGAATGTTAGGATGGTTGGCTTTTATTTTTTTGCCCAGTTGCAGAATCAAATCCAGATTGATGTTTTTTTCTTTGACATACCGGCCATGTGCACCGGGGTCTTTGCCTCCATGACCGGCATCGAGTACGATGGTTCGGACTTGATTTGAAATGGTTTCGGGCGTCGCGTTCGACTCCGCATCCGACGGCGTTTCCTGCTGAGTGCCCGTCTGACCCGCCCGGCGCACGGTATCCTGGTTTAAACCCGGCACCTGGTCGATCCGGGCTGGTGCCAGCGTGAGCGCCAGCAACGGGAATACCGTTAGTAACAGCATTGTTACTATTCCGGGAGCCGGTGCGCCGGTCGCCGGAGCGCCGGTCGCCGGAACCAGTGGCCGACCCGTGGCGGGTTTAATAATTTTTAACAGGCTAAAACGTTTCAAAGCGATAGTGGGATGACGGTTCGTGAATACCTTTGTAAACCATAGGATTAACGATCTTCTGGCAAATGTAATTTTTTCGATAAAACTGAAAAAGGTCTACTTTATTTTGCGGTCCGTGTTGGTGCGTACTTTTTTAGGTATACTCTGGGTGTTCTGGGCGCTTAATGCGCTGGGACAAAGCACCACAACGCCCCGCCAGCCAGCTAAAGGAAGCATACCAACCACCACCGAACCATCGCAGCGGGTGCCAGTACAGTCGTCGGGTAGTACACCGGCTTCCCGAGCCGCCGACAACAACCCAGCCGCAGGCACGGCATCTGGTAGTACGCCGGCTACAACAACTGTGCCACCCCGCTCGCAAACCGCTACGTCCCCCAAAACGCCCGGCGGCCCGTCGCAGGCCCGGACAGCCAGTGGGGGCGACTCGCTCCGGGTAGCAGTCAACGATTCCGCGTCGGCCGATTCGGCACAGGCAGACGCCACCTTCCGAACGACGGTTACGTATCAGTCCAGAGACTCAACGATCTACGCAGCCGATGGCCAGACCGTCGAACTGTATGGTGATGCCAGCGTAGTCTACGGCGACATTTCCCTCAAGGCCGAGTACATCCGCATTAATTACCTCACTAACGAAGTATACGCCAAAGGCCGGTACGATTCGACCGCAAAAAAACTCATCGGACGGCCTATTTTTCAGGATGGTGAGGGCAAATACGACTCCAAAGAAATCCGGTATAACTTCAAAACCAGAAAAGGGCGCATTCAGGGCGTTATTACGCAGCAGGGCGAAGGGAATATTCGGGGTCAGACGGTCAAGAAAGACGCCGAAGATAACCTGTACATCGGAAAGGCCATCTACACAACCTGTAATCTGGCAACCCCCCACTTTCACATCAACGCCAGCAAACTAAAGGTAATTCATAATAAATCGGTGGTGGCGGGGCCATTTAACCTGGTCATCAACCAGATTCCGCTGCCCATTGGGCTGCCTTTTGGTTTCTTTCCGTTTCCTAAGCGAAAAGAAATGGGCGTATCGGGTATTCTGATACCGCAGTATGGCGAGGAACCTAATGGCCGGGGTTTTTATCTGCGCGACGGGGGGTATTACTGGGCAGTGAGCGAAAACATTGGCGTTCAGTTTAAAGGACAGATCTACTCACGGGGAAGCTGGGGGCTGGGCCTGTCATCGGCTTATAACAAACGGTACCGATTCAGCGGGGCCGTGGACCTGCGCTTTAACCGCAACCGCTCCGGCGACCGTGTCGACGTGTCGCAGGTTCCACGAAATGACTTCGCCGTTTCGTGGTCACACTCGCCGGTGCCGCGCGGCCGGGGCAGCTTCTCGGCCAATGTCAATATCAGCAGCAACAGCTTTAATCAAAATAACTCATTCAATACGGGCGCTTATATTTCTAACGTAGCGGGGTCATCGGTGCAGTACAGCCGCACTTTCGGGCAGTATGTTCGCGCCGGGGCCAACGTGCGCGTAAACCAGCAGTTTGGGCAGATCAACCAGTTTACCCAGCGTCGCGAGAATGGCAAAACCGACGTGTCGTCCGATTTCAACTTCGGTGTCAATCAGATTTCACCCTTTGCCCTGCGGGGTGGCACGGGACGCTGGTACGAGAGTTTTCGGGTAGGACTGGACCTGAGCGGGTCCATCAGCGTGAGCAACACCATCCGGCGGCAGATCGACACCACGGGTTTAGGCTTTCCTGTTATCTCGAATCTAACCCCCATCAGCGCCATTCAGCGCATTCTGGACAGTACGCAGCGGGCTAACGACCGACGTCTGGGCATTAGTCGGCCCGACCCGAACCTGATTCCGTTCAGTGTCGCTACGCTACCGCAGATTTGGGAAAACCGGGTGGTGCAGGCCCGCTATAGCATCCCTATTTCGCTGCCGAACGTTAAGCTGCTGCGCTACATCAACCTGACACCGGGCTTCTCGCTGCAGGGCGATATTTACACCAAAAAGCTGAATTATACCTATCTGGGCTTTGGCAATGCCGTTATTGCCGATCCGCTGACGGGGCAGTACGTAACCAATCAGAACGCCGTCCGAATCGATACGGCACGCGGGTTTTTTCCGTCCTATAATTTCTCGGCCAACGCCAGCATGAATACCCGTTTCTACGGAACGTTTTTTATCCGGGGCAAGCGCCTGGAAGCCATCCGGCATACGGTAGCGCCGTCGGTTTCGTTTAGCTACATCCCCGATTTCACCAATCCGCTTTTTGGCCAGTTTCAGATCCTGCCTGCGGTTGGAAGTTTGCGGGGGCTACCGGAATACCGGCGTACGTTATCTGTTTTTCGGGGGCTAGGTGGCAGCAGCGGGGGCGGGGGCAGCACCGAGTCGGCATTCATTTCGTTCGGTATCGTAAACCAGCTCGAGATGAAAGTTCGCACCCGCAACGACACCACCGGGCAGGATTTCAGGAAAATACCCCTCTTCGATAACCTGAGCCTGACGGGCAGCTACAACCTGCTGGCCCCGGACTTCAAGCTGTCGCCCATATCGGTGAGTGCAAACACGCAGATTTTCAAGAATATCAGCTTTAACTTCTCCTCGACTTTCGACCCGTATGCCAACCGGCCCTATGGTGGCACCGCCCTATACGCCTTACCGGTATCCGACACGCCCATTCCGCCGACCAGCTTCTCACCCCTTATTCTGAATACGATTGGTTACGAAAATCAGCAGTATGTGCGGGTGCCGAACCTCTATGCCTACCAGGCCGGGCAGGGGCTGCTGAGACTGACCAATATTCAGGCCTACGTCAGTGCGCGGTTTGCGCCCAAGCAGGCCGACAAGCCAAAAACCAGCGCTACGGCATCCGACGCGACGCTGAAAGCCATTAACAACAACCCGGAACTGTACGTCGACTTTACGATTCCCTGGTCGTTTAACGCGAGTTACACCTTTGGGTTAACCAAACTCACACCTGAACTCTCGCAGGTGATTCAGGCACTGACGCTGACGGGAGATTTGAGTCTGACGCCAAAGTGGAAGATTACGGTGCAGACAGGCTACGACTTTCAGTTTAAAAGCCCCACGCTGACAACCATTGGTATTAACCGCGACCTTCACTGCTGGGAGATGGCCTTTAACTGGACACCCTACGCGGGCAATAACCTGCGGGCAGGCAATTACTCGTTCGACCTGCGGGCGCGGTCGTCTATTCTTCAGGAGCTCAAACTATCCCGTCGACGCAGTTTCTACGACCGGGGTGGTTTTTAATACCTGAAAGCTCCGGCACGCTGGTGAGTTTGCTTTTATCTTCCACGCGATTGCCCAGCCGTTACGGAACCGGAGACGTATCAAATAATGGTATATTGCCCCAACGCTATTAAGAAACCACCATGACCGACCGCGATAAACAGCGACTTGATGAACTGGAAACGAAAACCGCTTATTTATTGGCCCGGCAGGACGAGCAATCGGTTATGATGCACCAGATTTCGGCTCGGCTGGCCTATATCGAAGCGCGGCAGTATCGGCTGATGAAAGAAATTGGAATTGATCCGGAGAAAATTGATACCGCCGATGCTGCAAAAGCCGATGCCCAAGCGATTAATCTGCTAACCATTCCTGAACAGCGCTGGAACTGAGGTTCCCTATTCCCTGCGGCCTCACCAAACGGTATGGGTGGGGCAATCGTTATAACCCGGTATGAATTCTCAATTTCCGCGTACTCTTGTTATTCTCTTGGCCCTGCTGGCCGTCAACGTGCTGTCGGCGTTCGTGTTCTTCCGGCTGGACCTTACCGAAGAAAAACGCTACACCCTTTCGGAGGCTACGTCGTCGCTGCTGACTGACCTGCCCGACGATATTCACATCGACGTCTACCTGACGGGCGACCTGCCGCCGGGTTTCAAACGGCTCGAAAATGCCGTTCGCGAAACACTGGACGAGTTTCAGGCCCGGCGTGGATTCGCTACGGCCGGCAAAACCATTACGTACCGGTTTATTGACCCCGACGCCCTACCCAATGCCGCTGCGAAGGCCAAACTCATCGACAACCTACAACAAAAAGGGCTGTTGCCCACCAATCTGTTCGCCAGGGAAGGAGGCAAACGGACGGAAAAGCTGGTTTTTCCGGGGGCTATCGTTTCATATAAGGGAAAAGAAACGGCCGTGCTGTTACTGAAAGGCAACAAAACGACTTCGTCCGAGGAGCAGCTGAACCAGTCTTACGAGGGCGTGGAGTTTCAGTTTGCATCAGCGATTCGTCGGCTGACCCAGGTGGAAGGAAACCGGGGGCGGGTAGGGTTGCTATACGGCCATACGCAGGTGCCGCCCTCCCGATTTGCCGATCTACTGGCCTCGGTTCAGCAAAACTACGATCTGTTCTTCGTGGATATGACCAAGCCCGGCCCCATTGTGGGTGTGGATGCGATGCTGGTTCTCAAGCCTGACCGGCCTTTCTCCGAAGACGAGGTGTTCAAACTGGATCAGTTCGTTGTCAATGGCGGGCGGGCCTTGTTTTTTGTGGATGGGCAGCGCGTGGACAGTGTGAACCGCGAAGGCACCTACGCGCAGCCCCTCGACCTCAACCTAGACGATCTGTTCTTTCGCTGGGGTGTCCGCGTCAACCGCGATATGGTGAAAGACCTGTACTGCGCTCCCATTCCGCTTAATGTGGGTAACCTGGGCGACAAACCAAACATACAGTTGGTGCCATGGCGGTTCTATCCGCTATTGAACAACTTCGGAAGGAGTGGAAACCCCATTGTCAGGAATCTGGATGCGGTGCTAAGCCGGTTTACCAGTACACTGGATACCGTTCGGGCAACGGGTGGCAATGGGCAGTCCATTCGTAAGACGCCCCTGCTGCTAACCTCGCGCTACACACAGACACTAAAGGCTCCCGCCCTCATCTCCTATAACGAAGCCCGTCAGCAGCCCAACCCAAAAACCTATAACGGGGGTGTAAAACTGGTGGGTTGCCTGCTCGAAGGCCAGTTCGGGTCGCTATACGCCAATCGGATTTTGCCCGATGATCCGCGTGCCAGTGGCTTCCGACCCGTGGGCAAGCCGTCGCGGGTGCTGGTCTGCTCCGATGGCGACCTGGTTATCAACGATGTCGATTATAAGCGCAAGACACCCTACCCACTGGGCTTCGACCGCTACACGCGCAACACGTATGGTAACAAAGATTTTGCCTTAAACGCCATTGACTATCTAGTGGACCCGAATGGCGTGATAGCCGCCCGCAACCGTACCGTAGCGCTCCGGCCACTCGACAGAATCAGGGTGGATGCAGACCGTACTGGCTGGCAACTCCTGAACGTACTGGGACCGCTGGCTATGATTGGGCTGGTTGGAATGGTTTGGCAGGTGCTGCGCCGGAGAAGATACAGCCGGTAGAGAACTTCACTCCACCGAGAACTTCATCATCCACTGTGCTACGCTGGCACTGGTCAGGTTGAAGATAAGGTTTGGGAACAGACCTAGTGCCAAAGACAGCATACCCAGAGGAATCAGCAGCAGTTTTTCGCGGGTGGTCAGGTCGGTCAGGACTGAGGTGTCGGTTGACAGCGCTACCTCGTGGCGCGACCAGTACTGACCGTAAAACATACGTTGCAGTGTCCAAAGGAAGTAGGCAGCCGCCAGCAGGATACCCGTTGTGGCGATGGCCGTTAGCCAGCCGGGCAACCAGTCGGACTGGAAGCTGCCCATCAGGGTGAATAACTCACCCACGAATCCCGAAAAACCGGGCAACCCCAGCGACCCAAAAAAGGCGACAGCCGTCAGCGTAGCGTAGTGTGGCATGGGCTGCATCAGGCCCCGGTAGGAGTCAATGCGCCGGTCATGCGTACGGTCGTAAATGATGCCTGTCAGCAGAAACAACATCGCTGACAGAACGCCGTGGCTTACCATCTGATAAACAGCCCCATTGATTCCTTCTGCCCTCAGCGACGCCAGACCCAGCAGCACGAAACCCATGTGCGATACGGACGAATAAGCAATCATTTTTTTGAGATCGTTCTGCGCCAACGCCACCAGACCGCCATACACAATCGATAAGGTGCCCAGCACGGCCAGCGTTTGGGCGTACTCAGCAGCTCCGTCGGGAAAGAAATTCCAGACGATACGCAGGAAACCGTAGCCACCAATTTTGAGCAGGACACCGGCCAGCACCACCGACACGGGCGTGGGTGCTTCGACGTGCGCATCGGGCAGCCACGTATGAAGCGGCACAATGGGCAGTTTGATGGCAAACCCAATAAACACGGCCCAAAATGCCAGCATTCGGGCAGGTAGTCCCAGTACGATCGGCTCAGACGCAGGGTTCAGGAACGCGTTTGGGAGGTAGTTGCCACCATCGGCAAGGTAGCGCATGTCGAACGTATGCACAATTTGTCCCGGGTTGAGCTGACCACTCTGCAAATGTGTTTGGATTAGACGGATAACTTCACTCGTCGCGGCCGAGGGGTCGACGATAAAACCGGCCGCCACTGCTGTGCTAACGGGGTCCATAACGGACAGGTACAACCCGATCATAACCAGCAGAATCAGCAGCGAACCCAGCAGTGTGTAGAGAAAAAACTTGATGGATGCGTATTCCCGGCGTGGCCCGCCCCATAATCCAATGAGGAAATACATGGGCAGGAGCATGAACTCAAAGAACAGGAAAAACAGAAAGAAATCGAGCGCCACAAAGCAACCCATAATGGTGCCGGTCAGGAGCAGATACAGCCCATAATACGCTTTTAGCCGATGCGTAAAGGACCAGGACGACACCACACCTACCAGCATCACTACCGCCGACAGCACGACCAGCGGCAGACTTAGGCCATCAACACCGACCAAATAGTCGATGGACGCAACGCCCAGGCTACCGAGTGGCAATGTAATCCAGTTGGTCTGTTCGAGTAGTTGATAACCTCCTGCCGATGGGTCAAAGGCCGCGTAAGCCAGCCCGGCCAGCACGACCTCCAGCAACGTAACGACGAGTGCAATCCAGCGTAACGACGCCGTTTGACGTTCGTGAAGTAATGCCACCAGCAGCGAACCCAGTAAAGGCAAAAAAATAAGTAACGAAAGAATCATGAATAACTCGGACAGCCTGTCCGGTGTATATTTTACTAAAAAGCTGTAAGGCAACCGGCTTGTCCATGGCTGTTTGCCTTACAGGAACCACCAGAGCATCAACAGTAAGCCAACTACTGCTAAGGTGATGTAAGACTGCACTTTGCCATTTTGCATGGACCGGGTTAGCTGCCCCAGCCGCCCCGCCACCCATGCCGTTCCATTAACAAGTCCGTCAATGCCGAATCGGTCGAAGCCGTTGGCCAGGTGAGCCAGCACTACCATAGAAACCCCTGTGCCGTTGACGGCGCCGTCTACAATCCGCTGATCATTCCGTTGAAGCAGGGTGGCTATTTTAAGGGTTGGCTTGATAAACAGGTGGTTATAAATAAGATCGAGGAAGCCATAGTCCAGAGACAGCCTAACGTAGCTGCGGCTTTGGGCTGGCTCATGCATTCGAAAGCCAATCCACCCGCCCAGCAGGGACAGGCCAACCGATGCCGGGGCCATCCAGACGGGGGCCACATCAGCGGGCGATTCAAGAGTAGAGATAAGATGGAAGAACCAGCCCTGGTGGGGATCAAAGGGATTGAGAGAAAACCAGATAAACAGGGACAAAAGTGCCAGTACCACAACCGGCCCGCGCATGAGCCAGTTTGGTTCGTGAGCCTGCGCCAGCGTATCGCTCCGGTGTTCTCCGAAAAAAATCAATCGCCACTGCCGGGCCATATACAGCGCCGTTAGACCCGACGAAGCCAGTAGCAATAGGGGTATGACGTGGGCCATTTGGCTGGATTGCCCGGCCGACCAGGCGAATGCACCCCCCAAAATGGCTTCTTTTGACAGGAAGCCGGAGAAAAACGGCAACCCGACCAGGGCTGCCGTGCAAAGGCTGTAGGCCAAGAATGTAGTGGGTAAGGCCCGACGCAATCCGCCCATCTGCCGCATATCCTGCGTATGAACAGCGTGAATGACGGCTCCTGCACTCAAGAATAGCCCAGCCTTGAAAAACGCGTGGGTGAGCAGGTGAAACATAGCCCCACCTACATTGTCGGTGCCCATTCCGGCCACCATCAGCCCCAGTTGCGAGACCGTCGAAAAAGCCAGTACTTTTTTGATGTCGGTCTGGAAAACAGCCGAGTAACCGCCCCAGAGCGTCGTAATGGTGCCGACAAGCGTAATGACGGCCAGGGCATCGGGCGAGAGCAGCGGGTGGATGCGGGCGAGGAGAAAAATACCAGCCGCTACCATGGTAGCCGCGTGAAGCAGCGCCGAGACAGGCGTAGGCCCTTCCATTGCGTCTGGTAACCAGGTCAGCAACGGAAACTGCGCCGACTTGCCTACACATCCCATGAACAGACACAGCCCAATGGCCGTTGGCGCGTTGCCCGCAAACCCGGTGTCTGTCAGCGCAGCCAGATCCAAGGTATTGAAATGGTAGTACGTCAGAAAAATACCGATCAGAAACCCCATATCGCCCACCCGGTTCATCAGAAAGGCCTTTTGAGCAGCCCCACTCGCGGCAGGCCGTTCGGCATAAAAGCCAATAAGCAGGTATGATGCCAAACCGACCAACTCCCAGAATGCATACAGTACCAGCAGGTTTCCGGCCAGCACAATGCCCAGCATGGCCCCAATAAAGAGCTGTAAATACGAAAAGTAGCGGGCGTGTTGACGGTTATCGCTGGTTGGCTGGTGCGGTTCGGGCTCCTCGTGGAGATAAGCGATTGAATAGATCTGAACCAGTAATGCCACAAAATGGACCAGTACCAGCATCAGAACAGTAAGCACATCAAGCCGGAAGCTAATTCCGAATGACACGTTTGAAAAAGTAGCCCAATCTGTTTGGAACATTACCGGATTGGCGGGCAGGTTTATGGCCAGCGCAATCGACAGCAGCAGCCCTATGCCTGTTAGGCCTGCCGCCAGCCCACCCGCTACCTGCCAATTTGCCCGCGTTAACGCTAAGAAACCAGCAAAGGGTAGTAAGATGACACTGGATAACAGAAACAGATTAGGCATTGAGGGCTCGGCCATTACAGCCGCAAATATCCAGAATGTGCAATGGGGAAGCAAACCGCTTTTACGCCGTTTTTAGCCAGCCCGTTACACTCAGTCGTTCGCGGATGGCTGGAAAAACCTCATGTTCCAGTTGGCCGCTGTCGAAACA
>DATHAW010000713.1:0-1508 GCA_035296465.1 Spirosoma sp. | reverse complement strand
TGCTTCTACGTCGAGCCTCGGTTTCAGTTTTATACTGGCACAGTCTGGTATCGACGGACTTTCCCGTTCGAGTCAACGGTGGGCAAACGTGTTATTCTTCATTTCGACGCGGCCTATTACGAAACATCGGTCTGGGTAAACAACCGGAAAGTTGGGACGCATGAAGGTGGCTACACGCCCTTCCAGTTCGATATTACCGACTATCTGAAATCAGATCCGGGTAATGGTGCAGTAAACGCCATTGCCATTTCCGTCAATAACAACACCTGGAAAACGACGACCATACCGGGCGCTAAGGACAACAACCTTCCCGAATCGTTTCCAGGCTGGGTAAACTACGGCGGCCTCATCCGACCCATTTACCTGACTATCGAGCCGGAGGTGTACGTGGAGAATATCAAGGCTGAAGCAACACCGGACTTAGTTAAAGGCACTGCCAAACTAACTATTAAAACCCGAATTCTGAATGCAGGTAAGCAAACCATCACACCAAAACTGGCCTTTCGGGTGGAGCAGAACGGCAAACCCATTGTGCTGACCTGGAAGCAGCCTGCAGGTTCGGTAGCTACTAATCAAACGGCCGTACTGGAAGCCGAAACTATGCTGAAAGCTGCCGAGGTAAAGCTCTGGAGCGTTGACCAGCCGACCCTGTACGATGTGCAGGTGATTGCCGCCACTGACACGGTTCGGACGCATTTTGGGATTCGAAAAGTAGAGGTTCGTAATGCGCAACTGCTGCTGAACGGTCAGCCGATTAAGGTAGCTGGGGGTAACCGCGTTGTCGATTATGCCGGTCTAGGCTCGCTGGAACCCGATTGGGTGGTGGAGAAAGATATGCGCCTGATGAAAGAAGCAGGCATGGAACTTCATCGCCTGACCCACTACACGCCTTCAGAAACCGTTTACGACTGGGCCGACCGCAACGGGATGCTGATCATCAGCGAAGCGGGCAACTGGCAATTGACACCCCGGCAGATGGACAACGATACCATGCGCACCAAATTTCGCCAGCAATTTCGCGAGATGGCCGAGCGCGACTGGAATCACCCCAGCGTGATTGCCTACAGTGTGGGAAACGAATACCTGTCTGAACAACCGGCGGGCCAGCGATGGACGAAAGATATGATTGCCTACGCCCGCGAACTCGACCCCACCCGCCTGTACACCTTCGCGTCCATGCGGTTAAATACACTGCCCAAAAAGCCGGAAGACGAAGCCAGTCAGTACTGCGATTTTGTATCGACCAATACCTACGGCAACCATATGAATGTCCTCAAGAACATCCACTCGCTCTATCCCGACAAGCCAATTTTTATTAGTGAATACGGTACGCGCGCTGAAGGAAAAGATGGCGAAGCGAATCAGGTTATGCACATCGACAAATTTCTCTCCGACATCCGGCAACTCCCCTACGTAGTGGGTGCATCTTGGTGGTCGTTCAATGATTATCTGAGCCGACACGACGGCACCAATGCCGATGGTAGTCGTCCCTGGGGACTAGTCCGGGG
>DATHAW010000712.1:0-4414 GCA_035296465.1 Spirosoma sp. | reverse complement strand
GGCTCAATTCAGCCACCAGTTGTTTGAGCGCTTCGTTTTCGGACTTAATAGACTGCACTTCGGGCGCAGTAGCTTCACGGGTCGTATCACCCGCCAATCGTTTTTTACCCGCTTCGAGGAACTCCTTGCTCCAGCGATAATAAATGTTTGTATTGAGCCCTTCTCGCCGACAGATTTCGGCCACAGACTGTTCACCTTGCAGGCCTTCCAGGACAATCCGGATTTTTTCCTCAGCCGTATACTGCCGTCGGGTTTGGCGCTGAATGTCTTTGATGATGGATAGCGCAGGTTTGCGCTCTGAGGTAGCTGAAGTTGATTGAGCCGGTTTAGAACGGCTAGAAGAAGGTTTTTTGGCTGAATTGGACATAACCAAGGTGATTTGAGTGAAACAATTTACTGAATTGTCTCTTCCCCTTTTGTCCACTTTCATTTGACGACGTACACCTATCACCACATGACGCAGTCCGAAAAGATGGAAATCATCTCATTGGTTGAACACTCAACAGTCAGTGTCAAAGCAACCTTGCGAGAGTTAGGCATCAATCGATCCACGTTTTACCAATGGTATAAACGGTATTTGAGTGATGGGTATGATGGTTTGGCGGATCAACCCTACCGACGTACCAGTGGGTGGAACCAGCTACCGCCTGCTGAAAAAAGCCGCATTGTTGAACTAGCCTTAGAACGACCGGATCTTTCCAGTCGTGAATTAGCGTGTTATATCGTTGATAATGAGGGCTGGTTTGTGTCAGAGTCTACGGTCTATCGGGTTCTGAAAAGCCGGGGCTTAGTCACAACACCCGCTTATCGGTTAATGGAAGCGGCTGATCAGTTCTATAATCCTACCACTGCGCCGAATCAACTATGGCAGACTGACTTCACCTATTTCAAGATCAAACAATGGGGCTGGTATTATCTCTCTACTGTACTTGATGACTATTCCCGCTACATTTTAGCCTGGGAGTTATGTCCAGGCATGCAGGCGACGGATGTAGAGCGAACTGTACAGGCAGCTCTACAAGCGAGTAGTCTGAAAAGTGGTCAGCGGCCTCGTATCCTGTCCGACAATGGATCAGCTTATGTGTCTCGGTATATTAAAGAGTATCTGAAAGGAGAAAGTATCGATCATATCCGCAGCGCTGCTTCGGCAGTCTGATCCGTTTCACCCCATGACCCAAGGAAAGATCGAACGTTACCACCGGTCCATGAAAAACGTCCTGTTACTGGAACACTACTACAGTCCGGATGAGCTGAACCATCGCCTAACGGAGTGGGTGGACTACTATAATCATCAACGTTATCATGAATCACTGGACAACGTACGGCCAGCGGATGCTTACTGGGGACGCCAAGACCAGATCTTGGCCCAGCGGCAAAAAACTAAACAGCTAACCTTGTCTCAACGACGGAAAAACCATATTTTTCAACGCGTACAAAGTGACTAAAAGCCTCTCTTCCCTTTTCACCCGCATCTGTCCACTTTTGGCTGACGACGTACAGCAATACCACAATCGGGTGATTTCAGGACGGGTCACTGAGTAAAATGTTCAATTAAACATCATTATTTATCTTTATTGCACCTCTATGTATTTGATAGATAGAAGTTTACTGGTTATTATTAACTTTATTAATTCGTTCAAGAAACCCCTAAAATCGCTGGACGAAAGGAATTGAACGGATTAATTTCTTGAAAAGACCAACTATACGGCGCGGAGCTACTATCAAATCATGTCTCCGTTCGGAAGAAGCCTAACAGTTTGAAAGCCTCTTCCGCTTGTCGAGCTAACCCGGAGGATGTCCTCACAGTTCATACCCCTATCTTTACCACTCATCCCGGGTATAGTGTATTTCATACACCAAGTCTCAACTTTCCAGCGTACTGGGTGTAATGCAATGCGGTGGTAATCGTCTTGGGGATACGCTGCTTCTAAACGCAGTTTGCCCTTCAAACACGTTTGCCATGCACTACGCTTCCTCTTTCAGAATCGCTCTGCTACTGCTTGTAGCGCTGCTTGTACAGATTGCTCACGGTCAGCACCCAGCCCCCATCCTTACCCCGGCATCTACGGGTCCATTCGGGGTCGGCCGAAAGCTGCTCGAATGGACCGACCACGCTCGCCGTGAGCCCGCAGATACCACCCAGGTCCGACGTGTACCCATCTGGGTATGGTACCCATCCGCCAAAGCCGACAGTAACTGGTCAGAGGCCCCCCTGTCGGCTGACTGGCGAGCTGCTCAGACTGCGTACCTGACTCAAAAGATTGGGCCAGAAGGAGCATCGTTTCTGGCCCAGCTACAGGTTCGGGCCAGGACAGACGCCCCTATCGTGCGCGGCAAGGAGCGGTTTCCGGTGTTGATCTTCGGACCGGGACATACCTGGCTACCCACTGATTACAGTACCCTTATTGAAGAACTGGTAAGCCATGGGTACGTTGTTGTTGGCTACGTTCCCACCAGTTTAGCCAGCGCTACCCGGCTCAGCAGTGGTCGTATCCTGAAGGCAACGCTGGATATCCACCAACAGGACGTGTGCTTCCAGGACGCCTTGTTGGTACGCCGAAAGCTAGCCCTGCTGGATGCCCCTGACTCCTGGCTACTGGGTCGTATTGACCTGAATCGGGTTGGCATGTTTGGGCACTCACAGGGAGGGGCAGCGGCTCTGGTGGCTGCTGCCCGTGACAGCACGGTATGCCCGGTCGTTAACCTCGACAGCGATCTGATGGGCACGGCCTTGACGGTAAGCACCACGCAGCCTTGCCTGATGATTAGTCATGATGAACGGCCGGATATAACCAGTGAACCCAATCAGGGAGTGCGTCGGGGCCGCGAACGGAGTGAATACCGACGGCATGCCGACTGGGTACGGGCAACGGATAAAGCCCCTGTTTCACTGCGTGTGCGCATTGAGGATACGCAACACATGAACTTTGCCGATTTGGCGCTTATTGCCCCCTCCGTTATGACAGCCGCCCAGCGCCGGAATCGGTTAAGCAGTCTGGATGGGGCACGTGGTTTGGCGGTAGCGGCTGACCTGACCCGGCTTTTTTTCGACCGTATTCTAAAGGGAGGCCCTTCGTATACGCTGGAGTCGATTGAAAAGCAGTATCCGGAAGTACAAGCCCTGCTCTGGCGCGGGTATGCGTTTTATTAACGCGTATTCACCGATGATTTACTTGATCGGATAATTAATCAGGACTGCCTGAGGGGTCTTGCCGGTTGGCGTACCGCTTAGATCAGGTAGGATGGCACGGGCCACCCGGGGAAATATCCTTGAAAAGACCTGACAATAAATAACTTGGCTAGATGGACGCCAGCCGTTGCTTGAGTACACAGCCAACTTTTCGCCACTAGCAGCCAAATTTGTTCATCAAACCGTTATTTTCTTTTTCCGTAAAAGCAGTAAACGTTTTGCCATTGTAACGACTTAAACCCGTATTCCTGGTATCGATCCATAGATTATCAACTCTATCTTCCAGAAAGGTCCAAACATCATTATTGGGTAGGCCATCTCTCTCGGTAAAACATGTGGATGATCGACATCAGGTGGCATTATATCAGCGACCGTTTGTAAAACGCCATAAGAGTACATCGTGTACCAAGTGGGTAAAACCCTCTTTTCTTTTTTCACTGCTCCGGCCGGTACGCCGGTGCAAGCCCGGCCGCATCTGTCCATTTGTGGCTGACGAGGTACATCCAGTTAAAGGTAGTAGGTCCACTTCCGCCTGTGCTACGTTCTGATTCTCCTTACCTCTCCAAATAGGTAAGATCGACGGTGATATGTCTTTTTTATGGGGTCAGATTGAAAGACCGGCCTTCACTAACGACTAATTCGACATATCGAAACCGGTAACCCGAACTCCTTACCCTTATGAACCTAAACTTAAAAGCACAGGCGAATAATACGTTCGATGCCATTGTAGTGGGGTCGGGCGTTAGTGGTGGCTGGGCGGCTAAAGAACTCACCCAAAAAGGTCTACGCGTGCTGATGCTCGAGCGGGGCCGTGATCTTCAGCACGTAACGGGTTACACGACTGCTTTGAAAGCCCCCTGGGAGTTTGCTCATCGGGGACGTAACGTTTTGCCTACCGAAAAAGTGGAGCCTGATTTTCGTGTCCGCCCGTACAACGAACAAAACGGCGATTTTTCATTCGACGACCGGAACGCGCCTTACAAAGAAATTCACCCGTTTGCCTGGTATCGCCCTGACGTACTAGGCGGTAAGTCAATTATGTGGGGGCGGCAGAGCTACCGGTTCAGCGAGATGGATTTTGAATCCAACGCCCGTGATGGCTTCGGCACCGACTGGCCGATACGGTATAAAGACCTGGCTCCCTGGTACAGTTACGTCGAGCGTTTTGCGGGAATTTCGGGCAATAAAGAAGGACTTACCCAGTTGCCCGACGGTGAATTTTTG
>DATHAW010000711.1:0-9301 GCA_035296465.1 Spirosoma sp. | reverse complement strand
TTCTCAATAGCCACACCAATCAGTTATAAACTTTACAGACTTACTCACGGATCAATAAGTTAGAAGCTATTCAATACGATTCGTATTCGAAACGTAATGTCTCCACTGTTACAGTGCTGTTAGGGGCCGGAGCGGTAGATGTCTTGATTCGCACCGTGGGCAAATTGGCCGCATTGTACTGATACTGATACGTAATCGACTCACGAAAGCCACCAGACGGCGGAATATCGGTCAGTACGTTGTTTTGACTCAGATGGAGTACGTTGTCAATACCACCAAAAAAAGCGGTGGGAATACTTGGCGACAACAAAACGTTGCCAGGGCCACCAAACGGAGACGGAATTACGAACACGCCGTAAAACGGGTTTAGTTTATCATCGTACGTATATGTAGCGGTAGACACCCCCGGAAAACCAGTTGATGTTCCAGGTGGCATTCCCTGATACGTAATGCTCGTTCCGCCGACCGTTTGCGTTAGGTTGTTGCCGGTAAACGTGAATGCCAGTGACCCCTGAATGGAAAACCGTGGGTGGGAATAAGAGACACTGCCACTTGCCAGTTGACCGGCACTATTGTACCCAAACCTCCACGTTAGCCCACCGGAATGGCTTATCTCGGACACCCGGCCATCTGCATTGTACGAATAGGTGTATTGCTCAATCAAATTTAACGCATTACCCTGAGGTCGGGGATACGGGAGGACCGAACGCCGAAGCCCGGTTAGCCGGTTCTGCCCATCGTATTGGTAGACGCTGTACTGAATGTCAGAAACGGTGCTATCGGGCGTCTGATACGCCACAATCGAACTCAGGCGACCTTGCGCATCGTAGCGAAACGAGCTGACCTTTGCCTGGTTGTTGGGCAAGTCCAGCGTCAGCGTCTTTACGCGCAGCCGATTGGCGGTCGATCCGGGGGTTACCAGGGGCTGGAAAGGGTGGTCGGAGCAGGAAACAAGCCCACCTACCATCAGGTAGATTAAATAAGAAAGTAAACGAGTAGTAGTCATAACGATCGATGTTTGAGAAAGTAATGGTGCAGACACGAACGTGCCTTCATTTTCCATCGAAAGTATTGCCTACTATTCTTTATTCCTATATTAACTCGATTATATCCAACTTTAATGATTAAACGGTAGTATTATAATCATCAGTTGTTTATTGTTGGTTTCAAAACCGCGCGATCATTACTGCAGCGTCCACACCTCGTCCACGCTTGTTACGGGTAATTGACACGTCCGATTGTAACAGACATAAATCGCCGTCTTTCCATTTATTGGTCCGCGTTGTTGCAGCAGGGGCAAACTGCTTTGGTCCGTTGTTCCACAAAGCACCTTATTTGGGTAAAACTCCGCATCGATCTGAGCTCTAAACTGCTCCGCGTCGGGACCGACGATAGCAATTTCGGCGGTGGGACGCACCCGAAGTGCATACTGGCCAGCCCAGTTAGCTAAATAATCTGCGTTCTGCTGCACCAGTGGCTGCACTCGTCCCAGCATCCGGTCGGCCCGTTCAGCGTAGTCGGGTCGTTCTAATAAGAGACTCAGCGCATACAGGTTTTCAGCCATCATTGAATTGGACGATGGGATCACGTTGTCGAACAGTTCCTTGCGCCGGGCAATGAGTTCTTCACCATTTTTATCGGTAAAGAAAAATAATTCATCCGCATCATCAGCGAAGTTCGTCAGGACGTATTGCATTAACTGGTCAGCTTCGGTGAGCCAGCTTTCAGTAAACGTGGCCTGATACAGTGCCAAAAGTCCGTCAATTAAGGCGGCATAATCGTCCAAGAAACCGGCTTGTCTAGCCCTCCCGTTTTTGTAGGTATGCCACAACCGTCCGCCGTTGCGTTCATCACGCATTTTTTTGAGGAGAAAATAGGCGTTACGTAGGGCCAGCGTTAGGAATTCTGGCTCGCCAAACACGCGGTAAGCCGTTACTAAGCCTTTTAACATTAGCCCATTCCAGGAGCACAGTATTTTGTCGTCCAGGCCGGGCCGGATGCGTTCGTCCCGAACACGCATAAGTTGGGCGTGCGTATCGGCTAAACGCCCATTTAGCGCATCGACCGACAAACCCATGTGCCCGGCAAAAGCTTCATTAGTTTCTGTACGGTGCAGGATATTGCGACCATGCCCATCGTGGCCCGGCTCCCAGTTGCCTTTGTCAGTAAGATGATACAACTCTGCAAACCAGTCATACTCACTACCTAAAATTTCCCGCAGTTCCGGGGTAGTAAACGTATAAAATTTACCTTCCACCCCTTCGCTGTCGGCGTCGAGAGCAGAAAAGAAGCCACCCTCCGGACTGAGCAATTCGCGCTGGGCAAACGCGATGGTCTGGTAAACAACCTGTTTGTAAAGCGGGCTTTTTGTTAGGCTGTAGGCTTCTGAATAAAGCGTCAGCAGTTGGCCATTATCATAGAGCATTTTCTCAAAATGGGGCGCAAACCAGTCGGCATCGGTCGAGTACCGCGCGAACCCACCACCAAGCTGATCATAAATGCCACCAAGGGCCATGCGGTCGAGTGTCAACCTGACCTGACGTAATGCCCGCTCCGACTCCTCGGCGTCACTGCCTTTTATGTAGTGGTAGCGCAAGAGAAACCGCCAGACACTCGGCATCGGAAACTTGGGTGCCCGATTAAGGCCGCCCTTCTCGCTGTCGGTCTTGCCCACCACCTTTCGATATAGCCCATCGAGCGTTTCGGGAGTAAACTGGGGGTCGGCCTGCGGTAATTGGTAGCGTTGAATGTCATTTATATTGAGTTCGTTAGCGAACCCTTCGGCCGATTTGTCGAGTTCGTCGCGGTGTTCATCGAAAGCGTTGCGAATGCTGCCCAGAAGCTGAACCCAATTCTGCGTTGGCAGGTACGTAACGCCGTAGAAAGGCCGGGCGTCGGGCATCAGGAAAACATTGAGCGGCCAGCCTCCATGCACGCCCATAGCCTGCACAGCATCCATGTAGATGGCATCAACGTCGGGACGCTCCTCGCGATCTACTTTAATACAAACAAAGTTCTCGTTCATTACCCGCGCCACGCCCTCCTTTTCAAATGACTCGTGCTCCATTACGTGACACCAGTGGCAGGCAGAGTACCCAATGCTGACGATAATTGGTTTGTCTTCGTCGATGGCCCGGTTCAGCGCTTCTTCGCCCCATGGATACCACTCGACGGGGTTTTCGGCGTGTTGGAGCAGGTACGGGCTGGTTTCGTACTGGAGTTGGTTGGGCATAGTTTTAGGGCGTGTCTGTTACTCATTGGATAACCGGGAAAACTGTCGAAATACACATCCGACAGGCAACAGCTATCTGGTAATTAGGACTTTTTTAGTCTGGTTTTCGCCGGCATTCGAGATGCGCAGAAAATAAACGCCGGCAGGCAGGGCGGCTACGTTCAGGGTTTCCCGACCAGTGGTTGCCAGTTTACGACCCACCACCTGCCCGGCCGCATTGAGTAACGCGATCTCAGTGGCTATGGTTGGCAATCGGCCGAACGAGATGGTTAATTCTGAGGCAGTGGGGTTGGGCGATACGGAAACATCAACCATTGATGGCTCGGTCGTTGTGACGGCTCCCATGTCGAACTTGCACAGAAATACCTCCCGACCGGTCAGTTCGATGGTGTGCTGCCAGGTTTTGTAGCGAACCGGCAGACTTGTTTTCTGACCGTCGGCTGCGTAGGGGTTCTGGGCCGCAATCAGGATACTGTTTCCCTTTGCTACGCCCCGCCAAACCGGCAACTGCTTGTCCATCAAGTCGCGGGCTGGCGTTTCAATCACTAGTTCATTCTGCCCCTGGAACATATCGGCGAAGCGCGAAAGCCGGTAAAGCCCGTGCGTAAAATGCTCATAAGCCGCTAACACTTCGCTACGCCCCTGTGCCGGGTAGATTTCGTCCCATAGCCACAGTCCGGCTGCACCCGAAAAAAACGGAAATATGGCGGTTGCTTCGGCCATAAACGGCTGAATGAAATTGGGGTAAAACGAGGTTGTGTTGTGATACCGTAGCCACACCCACGGCACGACGGGTTTGTTGCTCCAAGCCCGGTTTACCTCCACCTGAAACAGCAGGTAGGCCAGATAATCTCTCGCTAACGGGTTTGGATAATCATAAAAATAATAGGCCGAGGGAGACAAGACGTCGAGCTGGGCGTAGAAGGGTCCACCAACCATGCGCTCCGTCGAGTCTTTCAGTAGATAATGGACCCGGCTCAGATTGGTGGTCCAGTCGGCCCAGGTATTGCCCGGCACGTTCAGATACGTGTTCAGAATGGGCGTATCAGCGTAGCTGGAGATGGTCAGGGTGGAGAGGTCGGCGTTTTCGCGCAGGTAGCGCAGGCTTTCGGCGTAGAGATTACGTATCGCTTTTTTATAGGCTGCTACAAAGTCCGCATCCGAGAGGCTTCGGTAGGCGGCCGGAACGCGGGCGTCCTGTTTAAGCCGCAGAATGCGGGTGTCCGTTTCGGCAATTCGCTCAATGTCGACGGTGAGCCGGCTGGCCTGTATAACGTATTTCCCGGCCGCATTTTTAGTACCTCCCGCTACGTCCGATAGCCACTGATTCCATTTGGCACGGTAGGCGTTGAGGTCGTTGGCCCATGGACTTTCAATGGTTTCCCACGGCTGATCGAGGCCCGTGGCCGTGCCGTAGTAAACAATGGCCCGTTGCCGGGGCTGCACCACGGTCCCAAATTCACCCTGGTTGATCTGGTCTACGTGGCTGAACCCATGGCGAAGGGGGCTGCCTTTGGTATCGCCCAAACGCGGCCCGCTGTAAATGACCGGGAAAGGCAGCGTAAAGTCTGGAAATTTGTCCCACTCGATCCGGCTGGGCTGGCTAACGGGGGTGAATGGCAGACGGTCCGCGCATTGCTGCTGCGCCAGGGCAAACTGAGACTGACCGAGCCATAACCAAACCAGCCAGCGGACTAATACACCAAATCGAACGAGCATAGCTTGAATTTTCGTCAAAACTACGGAATTTTGGGCGTGGACCGCGCAGGTTCGACCTGCGCGGTTCGACCACGTAGCAATACTATCCAGCTTGAAGCTACTGGCTCCTGATTGTTTCCACCAAACGTCAATACCGTACAAAATCTATTTCGACTATGATTTCACTTCGCTTTTTACTCCTAGCGCTGCTTTTGTCGGTTACGTTAACCGGTTGCAAAAAAGATGGCGCTACCCCCGCTCCTACGTTGAATTCGCAGACGGATCTGCTGGTTGCCAACAATTGGCTTGTCAGCCGCGTATCGACTCCCGATGGCCAGATTATCAGCACCAGCCGGCTGAATCTGGCAACGCAGGTGCTGTATCAACTGAATATGCAGTTTCGCAGCGATAACACCGTTCGGGCCATCGACCGTACCAGTAAGCAGATCATCAATGGAGGCACCTGGAAATTAGCCAACGACAGCAAGTCGATGGATATTGACGTGACCGGGTTTAAAGGCAATTTTCCCATTGTTGAGCTGAGCCGTACCAGGCTTATCCTGCGTCAGCGCGCGCCCGTCGACGGCAAAGACACCGACATCAATCTGGAATTTGCGCCGTCGATTTAACTAAATGCGTGAAAGAGCGAAAGGGTGAGGTATCTTGACTGACCACTCTTTCGCTCTTTCACTCTTTCACTCATTCCCCTTGTCTATTCTCCGTTTTGAAACCCAGCCCGGCTTTTTTATTACGGCCGATGCCGAAGGCGATCCGACGCACCCACCCGTTTTGCTGCTGCATGGCGGGGGACAAACGCGCCATTCGTGGGGCGACACGGCCCGGCGGTTGGCTGAAGCCGGGTGGTATGCCATTGCTCCCGACGCACGCGGGCATGGCGACAGTGACTGGTCGCCGGAGGGTCACTACGGTATCGACTACTTAGCCCATGATCTGCGGGCCATCATTGCCCAGCTCAGGCAGAAGCCTGCGGTAGTGGGGGCGTCTATGGGCGGTATGACGGCCCTTATCGCCGAGGGCGAACGCACTTCGGCAGCCCCCCTGGCAAGGGCCATTGTGCTGGTCGATATTGCGCCAAAGTCTGAGCAGAAAGGCATCGAACGGATTTTTGCGTTTATGAGCAGCAACCAAGACGGATTCGCCAGTTTAGACGAAGCCGCCGAGGCCGTAGCAGCCTACCTTCCCCACCGCCCCCGCCCTTCCGACCACAGCCGTTTGGAAAAGAACCTGCGCCTGCGGTCGAACGCGACCCCGGCCAACCCCACCGCCGAACCACGCTATTACTGGCACTGGGACCCCATTATGCTCAGGGGCTGGCAGAAAACCACCACCCCCGACAGGCAGATTGGCAACGAAGAGCGACTTTATAAGGCTGCCCGCGCCCTCACAGTCCCGACCCTGATTGTGCGGGGGGGTATCAGCGATGTGGTGAGCGAAAAAGTGATGACCGAATTTTTAGACATGGTACCGCACGTGCAGAGCGTAAGCGTGGCCAACGCGGGGCATATGGTAGCGGGCGACTCGAACCACGCTTTCACCAGGGCAGTGATTGAGTTTTTAAATAGCGAAAGAATGAAAGAGTGAAAGAGCGGTATGTTGGACCACCGCGTTTTCATTCTTTCGCTATTTCGCCCTTTCATTCTTTATGCAAAAGAATAACCCGCGTATTCTCACCGCCTGGACGTTTTATGACTGGGCAAATTCGGTGCATGCTCTGGTGATTGTTTCCAGCATTTTCCCGGTTTACTTCTCTGCTACGGCCCTCAACGAAGCTGGCGGACCGGTGATTAATTTCCTGGGTTTCCCCATCAAGAACACCGTGCTGTTTTCGTACACCATATCAGCCGCCTTCCTGATCACGGCCCTGCTGTCGCCGGTTTGTTCGGCCATTGCCGACTATAGCGGGCGCAAAAAGGCGTTCATGAAGGCGTTCTGCTACGTTGGGGCCATCAGTTGTTCCTTGCTGTATTTCTTTACCACCGAGACCACTACGTTCGCCATTATCTGTTTCGGGTTCAGTCTGGTGGGCTGGAGCGGCAGTATCGTCTTCTACAATTCGTATCTGCCCGACATCGCCACCGAAGACCAGTTAGACCGGGTCAGTGCACGCGGGTTTTCAATGGGCTACATCGGCAGCGTCCTGCTGATGATGCTGAACCTGTTCGTGATTCTGAAACGTGAGTGGTTCGGCAACATCTCCGAAGCCCTTGCCTCACGAATTGCCTTTCTGACGGTTGGCCTGTGGTGGATTGGCTTCGCGCAGATTCCATTTAGACACCTTCCTGACGCGGTTCAAGAAGTGGACGAAAAATCCGGGCGGAAGCCAGGCGGCTATTACCTGCTCAATGGTTTTACCGAACTCCGCAGTGTATTCGGTCAGTTGGCGCAGCGCCCGTTGATTAGGAAGTTTCTGCTGGCGTTTTTCGTCTACAACATGGGCGTTCAGACGGTGATGTACGTAGCAACGATCTTTGGCAGCGACGAACTGAAAATGAATGGACAGAACCTGATCATTCTGGTGCTGCTGCTTCAGTTGGTGGCTATTCCGGGAGCATACGGCTTCTCGTGGGTTTCGGAACGGATCGGCAATACCTACGCGCTGATGCTGGCGCTCGTAATCTGGATCGGCATTTGCACCGGTGCCTACCTGGTGCAGACGCAGGCGCAGTTTTTTGGTCTGGCATCGGTGGTAGGGTTGGTCATGGGCGGTATTCAGTCGCTGTCCCGCTCGACCTACGCCAAGCTCATACCCGCCACCACCGACACGGCATCGTACTTCAGTTTCTACGACATCACCGAGAAGCTTTCCATTGTGCTGGGGACGTTGCTCTATGGCCTGATTGAGCAGCTGACGGGCAGTATGCGCAACTCGGTGCTGGGGTTGCTGGTCCTGTTCGTGATTGGCCTCTTGTTGTTATGGCGCATTCCCTCGCAAAAAATCTACGCCACCGACTTGCACCCAGAGGGTGTTTTGTAGTATGTTTGCAGTGCTACAAAGGAGGTTAGCTCAGTTGGTTCAGAGCGCTGCTTTGACAGAGCAGAGGTCAGCGGTTCGAGCCCGCTACTTCCTACATAAATTTTGAAATGTTATTCGTTGAGAATCGCTCACCTTTCGAACGGAAGGCGAGCGATTTCTTTTACTTCCACTCCAGCGTACTTTTACGGATGCAGTGGTTGTATTTATCTACCCAGATGATCTCGCCCTTTTTGTTCATCACTACGCTTTCAAAAGTGTGCTGCGAGCCGGGGCTTACGTCGGCATAATCAACTTTCACCACGTTGCCAGTGGCATTGTAGAAATAATCATCGGCACCCAGCAGTTTAAGCGAAGAGCCCGTTCCCGTTACAATCAGCATTTGTTTGGAGTTGATGTCGTAATGAATGCGATAGGGCTGATAGACGCCCGCCCTGGTGCGAGGGCCGTTGGGAATATAACCCGTGCCAAGGGGGATGAAGGTCGAGGTGCCGCTGTCGGTGACCTTCCGCACCGTGTGGTTGCCCCAGTCCGGGACGTAGAGGTTGCCCGCCTGATCGATGGTCAGATCCCAGAGACTACAAAACTCCGCTTCGCTATTCTTGCCATCGTTATGCTTGCAGGAAGCATCGGCAGAGTATCGTCCGGCATAGGTCGTTACGGTATTGGTCGTCAGGTTCACTTTGCGGATCAGGCGATTTAGGGCGTCACCGACGTAGAGGTTACCCTTCCCGTCCATGGTAATGCTGGTAGGCGAATCGAACACTGCTGCCGCCAGCGGGCCATCTTTGTAACCCCTGAATTGGTCGGCATTATTGCTCAGGCGGGTCACCTGCCCGCTTCTGATACGATACAGCCCACTTCTGACACCAAACGAATCCCCATTTTCAACCGCGTAAATCGTCGTGCCATCACGGGGGTCGATGCAAAGATCAGTTGCTGCCGTCAGGCCCCTGGCTATGGTTGTCACATTGCCAGCCGGGTCAATTTTGCGAATCACGCTGCCACCTTCGTATCCAGTCCGCTGGTCGATAACGTAAAGGTTATCTTGCTTGTCGATTGCCAACTGGCAGGGGTAGCTAAACTGA
The DNA here is from genome assembly GCA_035296465.1 of Spirosoma sp. Classification (GTDB taxonomy): domain Bacteria; phylum Bacteroidota; class Bacteroidia; order Cytophagales; family Spirosomataceae; genus Spirosoma. The sequence continues at coordinate 291 of DATHAW010000711.1, read as the reverse complement.
CTGTCCTTGCCTTTTCCGTCGGCAAAGCCCTTTTTGGTATCTGTCCCGGCGATTGTTTTTATCGTCATATACGGCTTTGTCCTGCCCCCTGCTGGGCCATTGGCAGGGCCATCCGTAGAGCCGCCGGGGAGTACGTCATTCTGCCCTTTTTTACAGGCAACCGTCATTGTAGTAAGCATCAGGCTCAGCAGCAGGGTGTAATATTTGTTCATGGCTTAATTCTCGTTGTTTACGAGGGTAAAATTGAAGCTGACCTGAGTTAGTGAAAACACCGAAGGTCAGGAACCGCAA
>DATHAW010000710.1:0-4747 GCA_035296465.1 Spirosoma sp. | reverse complement strand
ACACCCGACGGCTGCGGGCAGTATTCGCCCAAATCAATCGCCTGGAGAAAGCACCCGTCCGCATACGGGCCTATGAGATTGTGCAGGATTTTTACCGCATATACCTCTACTGGGGCATTTCATTCCTCCTGGTTGCTCTGTTGCTAAAAAACACAATTTTGGGCAATGTACTAGAAGACTGACGTAGCGTCTGCGGCGTCTGAATTATAAAAACGGCCACTATCGAAGTGCCGGCTTCGGGACTATACGATGCTAAAAGCCTATTACAACGCTGATGTCATTGAAGCGGGTCTGGACGAAGTCGGGCGGGGGTGTTTGGCCGGGCCGGTGGTGGCGGCAGCCGTAATCTTACCCCCTGACTACGCCCACCCCGTTCTGAATGATTCTAAACAACTCAGTGCCAAACAGCGCGAACGGGTTAAGCTCGACATCGAACGCGACGCGCTGGCCTGGGCCGTAGCGGAGGTATCGCACGATGATATTGACCGTATTAATATTTTAAAGGCGAGTTTTCTGGCTATGCACCGGGCCGTCGATGCACTCAGTGTCAGACCGGAGCATCTTCTGGTCGATGGCAACCGGTTCGTGCCTTACCCGATGATTCCGCACACGTGCATCATTAAAGGCGACGCGCAGTACTTGTCAATAGCGGCTGCGTCGGTGCTGGCCAAGGTGTACCGCGACAACCTGATGCTGCAACTGGGCCGGGAGTTTTCCGCCTACGGCTGGGCGCAGAACATGGGCTACCCTACACCCGCCCATCGGGCCGCTATCCAACAGTTCGGCCCGACGCCATATCATCGGATGAGCTTCCGGCTGGTGTAAAATGAAACGTTATGGTTGGCTGGCAACGGCAATGCCGTTACGCCGGATAATGTAGCCATATCCACCCATCATTCCGGTTAGTAAATTGACTTCGTACGAAATGGATTGATCCGCTTCAGTTTCCGTAAACAGGTGCGCGGTCACGAACATAAAACTTCGCTTTTCGGATACTAACCGCCCGTTAAAAAATACTTGCTCCTGTCCGTTCCAGAGACTGTACTTGATCTCAATCTGATGACCGTTGTCGAGAGGTACCTTAACGCTTCGCATAACCGTAAATGATTGCATTACCTAGTCAGCCACTAAAGTAAGGCATTGATTTAAAAAGCGAAGCGCAAACAATCGAAAATATCAAACGACAAAACCGGGCTGGCAACCCGGTTTTGCAAACGTGTTTCATGACCAGCTTCCCATTTGACTCCCATCATGTGACTGGTCGATCTACACCAGTTCCTTTATGCCCGCCCGCTCACGCAGTTTCTGCGTTGGGCGGAAGCGTTCGCCGTACTGATCGGCTAAGCGGTCGAGGGTTTGCACGAACGTATCGATACCCACGAACTCCGCAAACGAGAGCGCTCCGCCTGTGTAGGCCGGAAATCCCCAGGCCAGGATTGAGCCGAGGTCGCCGTCGAGTTTCGTACGAACAACCCCTTCTTCAAAACAACGTACCGCTTCGATGGCCTGACGATAGAGCAGGCGCTTTTTCACCTCATCCAGCGACGGTTGTTGCGCTGAAACGGGAAATAAGTCGGCCAGGCCGGTCCAGAGCCGTTTGGGAGCATCGTCCGGATAGTCATAGAAACCAGCCTTAGCTTTTTTCCCCACGCGCCCCAGTTCGTTAAATTTCTTTACCATCTGATACGTCGGTTCGTTCTCGCTCATAACACCTGCTTTGATCGACTCACTCATTACCTTCAGACTAAGATCCAGCGCCACTTCGTCGTGAACGGCCAGCGGGCCAACCGGCATCCCGGCCGATTTACCCCCGTTTTCGATCAGAATTGGGCTGACGCCATCATTCAGTAACTCCATACCCTCCGACGTGTACGTACCAAAGCAGCGTGAGGTATAGAAGCCCCGCGAATCATTGACGACGATGGGCGTTTTGCGAATTTTGCGGCAGAAGTCCATTGCTACGGCCAGCGCATAGTCCGACGTTTTTTTGCCCATAATAATTTCTACCAGCATCATTTTGTCAACCGGCGAAAAGAAATGAATCCCGATAAAGTTTTCGGGCTTTGCCGATGCTTTGGCCAGCTCACTGATGGGTAGTGTAGACGTATTGGAGCCGAATACGCCCCCGGCTGGATGGCCCCCGCCCGGATGGCCATTTTGGGCCAGCTGGGATTCGGCTTCTCTGGTAACGGTGGCTTTCAGTTCCTGCTTCTCAAATACGGCTTCAATGATCAGGTCGCTGCCCTGCATGTCGGCGTAGCTGGCAGTGGGTTTGATCAGGTTTAGGATGCCATCGACTTTGAGCGGGTCTACTTTGCCCCGGTCGACGCCTTTCTTCAATAAGCCACGCGAGTAGTCTTTGCCTTTTTCGGCCGCTTCCACCGATACGTCTTTCAGGATCACTTCGATACCCGCCTGAGCCGATACGTAGGCAATGCCCGCGCCCATCATGCCCGCGCCCAGGATACCTACTTTTTTTACGTCAGTTTTTGGGTGGTTTTTGGGGCGGCTGGCACCTTTGTTGGCTTCGTTGAGGCCCAGAAACATGGTCCCAATCAGGTTTTTGGCCACTTTGGACGTAGCGACTTTTACAAAATGCCGGGCTTCGATCATTAAGGCCCGGTCGATATTCACCTGTAGTCCTTCATAAACCGCGCCCATGATCTCGAGTGGTGCCGGGTAGTTGCCTCTGGTTTTTTCCATTAGCATGGCTGTTCCAGCCCCGAACGTTTGCGCCCCCACTACGCTTTGAATGGCCCCACCGGGTACTTTAAAATTATCTTTCCCGATGATTTTGCCCGTCTTGCGATCCACTTCATCCCAGGGCTTTACTGGTTTTGGGTTGGCCAAAATCCAGTCGTGCGCCTGCTGCATCATATCGGCCGGACTGTCGGCAATGGCGTCGATGAGGCCCATGTTTTTGGCTTCATGCACATCGAGTTTCCTGCCTTCGACAAGCAGCGGTAGTGACGCCTGAATGCCAATCATGCGGGGGAGACGCTGTGTGCCGCCTGCACCAGGAAGCAGCCCAATGGTTACTTCTACCAGTCCAATCTGCGTTTTAGGGCGGTCCGACGTTCGGTTGTTCAGCGCCACGCGGTAGTGGCAGGCAAGGCAGATCTCGTAGCCCCCACCCAGGGCGGTGCCGTTAATGGCGGCTACGGCTGGTTTGCCGCTCGTTTCGATGCTGCGAAACACCCGGTTCAACTCAGAGGATACTTGTAGCATCTCGGCTGGGTCTTTGTCGTTATTCCGCAGAATCATCTTCAAATCTGCCCCAGCCACAAATTCGGGTTTCTCCGACGTGATAATTATGCCCTTCACCGATTCATCAGCAAATGCCTGTTGCAAAGCAGCTTCGAACAGGGGGATGGATTCGTCGTTGAGCACGTTCATGGGTGCCGAGGTCATAGCCCACGAAATGACCGCTACATTCTGATCTATGGTGTAGTTTATCATATAAGTTTGAAGTCTGTGGCTGGTCGTCTATTGTGAGTAGTAAGGGTAATGACAGACCACCGGCCACAAACGTGCTAAGTGGATTAATTGACCCGTTCAAAAATCGTTGCTATCCCCATCCCGCCCCCAATGCAGAGCGTAGCGAGGCCGAATTGCTTGTCGGTGCGTTCGAGTTCATCGATCAGCGTGGCCGAGATCATAGCTCCGGTAGCCCCCAGCGGATGGCCCAGGGCAATGGCGCCACCGTTGACATTGAGCTGACTATGATCGACACCAAATTCTTCCATAAAAAGCATGGGTACGGCCGCGAACGCTTCGTTTACCTCGAACAGGTCAATGTCTTTGATGCTCATGCCGGCCCGTTTGAGTACTTTGTGCGTTGCTGGAATAGGACCTGTCAGCATAATAGTCGGCTCCGAACCTACAATGGCGAAGGCTTTGATCCGGGCGCGGGGTTTCAGGCCCGACATATCACCAAACGCCTGGCTGCCAATCAACACCGCAGCCGCCCCATCAACAATCTGCGATGAGTTGCCCGCGTGGTGAACGTGATTGATTTTGTCGAAATCGGCATATTTGAGTAAGGCGAGGGCATCCAGGCCCATTTGCCCCATAGCTTCAAAAGCGGGCTTTAGTTTCCCTAAGCTCTCGGCCGTAGTGCCCGGACGCACCCCTTCGTCGCGGTCCAATACCGTTATACCAATGTCATCTTTGTGCGGTACCAGCGATTTGGCAAACCGGTTCGCGGCCTGCGCATCTACCGCCCGCCGGTAGGACTCCGCTGCGAACGAATCCACATCGGACCGGGTGTAGCCATATTTAGTTGCGATCAGATCGGCCGAAATACCCTGGGGTACAATATGGTGACGGGCCACGATCTGCGGGTTCATGAACAAGGCTCCGCCATCAGATCCCATTGGCACCCGCGACATGCTTTCTACACCTCCGGCCACAATAGCATCGAATTGCCCCGACATAACGTAAGCTCCAGCCATGTTGATGGCCTCTAAACCTGAAGAGCAAAAACGATTTAACTGGACCCCTGCCACCGACTCGTTGTAGCCTGCTTCAAGGGCAGCCGTACGGGCAATGTCGGCCCCCTGTTCGCCCACGGGCGTTACGCAGCCCATTATTACGTCGTCCACGAGAGCTGTATTGATCTGGTTTCGGTCGCGGAGTTCGCGCAGGACACCCGTCAAGAGTTGAACAGGCTGCACGTCGTGCAGAGAGCCGTCGCTTTTGCCTCGGCCACGGGGCGTTCTGACGGCGTCGTAAATGAAGGCTTCGG
>DATHAW010000709.1:0-3816 GCA_035296465.1 Spirosoma sp. | reverse complement strand
AGCGCACCGTGTGCCTGGGCGGCATCTTCCAGTACCAGCAACCCGTGCCGCTGGGCCACGGTATTAATGGCTGTCATATCGCAGCAGCGACCGTAAAGGTGAACAGGCAGAATGGCTCTGGTACGGGAAGTAATAGCCGCTTCGATGCGGTTGGGATCGAGCAGGTAGGTAGTCGGGCTGGGTTCAACAAAAACGGGCACCAGTCCGGCCTGCGTTACGCTCAGCACCGAGGCAATGTAGGCGTTGGAGGGCACAATGACCTCGCTGCCGGGATCAAACTGCCAGGCCTGCAGCACGAGTGTCAGCGCTTCCAGTCCGTTGGCTACGCCTATACAGTGGCGGGTTTGGCAATAGCGGGCAAATGCCTGCTCAAATACAATTACCTCCTGCCCTAAAATATACCAGCCGGACTGTAAAACCCGCTCCAAAGCCACCCGCATGGTTGCCTGGTGGGGTTCATTGATGCGTTTTAGGTTCAAAAACGGAATCATTCCGAGTCGATCATCATCGATGCAACGGTCCGTTCCCGACTGGCATAAGGTTCGTGGATATAATCGTCCTGGTCGTATCATTCATTCGAAATAACTAGCAAAATAGCTCCCTCCGAGAACTCATCCATGGTATGCCAGTCTTCAGGCTCCAGCACCAAACACTGCCGGGGATCAGTCAACCAAAACGTCTCCTCCTCCCGGCCGTTGTTGTTATAAACCCGGCAGGTGCCGTTTAAACAGATCAGGGCATTCCAGGCGCGGTGATGCCGATGGCCTGCCCGGGGCGCTTGGCCGGCCTGATAAATATAAAATATTCGCTGAATGGTGCCGGGAATAATATTCTCAAACACAGTCAGATTTCCCCTTTCTGAGGAAAACGTGTCTAATTCGTAGAGCTTAGCCATTCAAGGTTATCAATAATTGTTTTACCACGTTGACGAAGTTCATATTTGTGGACCAAAGATATTAAAATAGCCTTAAAAGCATAAAGCAATCAATTCAAACATTATCCTACAACCGGTTAAGGATCAACACAACATTACTACTATACCACGTAGTTTTATAGAAAAAGTAAGAATTTCGCCCAGTCATCGTGTAGATTCAGGCATATGTTAAAAAATAAAATTCTGTTGACCGGCCTCTTTTTGCTTGCCTTACTGGTCGTGTATTATAGTTTATTTGACGATAGCAACCCCGGACCGGTCACTGACCCCAATACCTATAAACAGCAAATCGGGGCGGCCCGTCGGCAGAAAGACGTTTTTTTTCGTACCGGTGCCGATTCGCCCCTGCCCGACAAAGCCCGCTTTTCGGGCCTGCGCTACTTTGGTCCTGACCTGTCGTACCGGCTGACGGCCCGGCTCGAACCCTTCGCCGACAAAACACAAAAACTCGTTGTCCCAATGAGCGACGGCAGTGAAGAGGTCTACAATAAGTTTGCCCACGCTGTTTTCAGCCTGAACGGAACGACAGGCCGGTTGCTGATCGTCAAATCAGGCGATACCTATTCCGTTATGTTTCGTGATGCTACGTCCGGCAAAGAAACTTATGGGGGTGGCCGCTATTTGGAACTGGAACCGGCAGACTTAGCGGATAACCGGGCCATTCTTGACTTCAATAAGGCTTTTAATCCTTACTGTGCCTACAATCCAAACTTTGCCTGCCCCCTACCCCCCGCCGAAAATACCCTTCCTATGGCCATAAAGGCCGGCGAACGCTACGTCCATCAGTGAGACCTCAACTGCTACGGGTACCCCGTATAAGTACTTGACTGGCCGAAGCGGCTGGTAGTTTATTGTTGGGTGCCGGTTGATAACTGCTCACGGTTGGCTGCTATCTTTGCCGTATTTATTCGCTATGCTGCTGTATGGAAGTTTCCTATAGATGGTTACAGGATTTTATTGAGTTGCCCGAATCGCCCGAAGAGGTTGGCAAACTGCTGACAGGAACGGGCCTGGAAGTGGAAGGCATCGAGCAAATAAGTCCATCGGGCGAAACGGTTGCTCCCGAAGCGTTAAATGGGATCGTCATTGGCGAAGTCCTGACCTGCACCAAACACCCCGACGCCGACAAACTAAGCCTGACCACTGTGGATGTGGGCACAGGTGAGCCGCTTTCCATTGTTTGCGGAGCGCCGAACGTAGCAGCGGGGCAACAGGTTATTGTGGCGCTTGTGGGAGCCACGCTGCATCCCACATCGGGCGAGCCGTTCGTTATCAAAAAAGCCAAAATTCGAGGAGCCGTATCAGAGGGTATGCTCTGCGCCGAAGATGAGATCGGGCTGGGTACGTCGCATGCCGGAATCATGGTGCTACCAACGGATGGTCCGGCGCTCCGGTTGCCAAACGGAACCCCGGCCGCCCAGTATTTTAACCGAGAAGCCGACTACCGAATCAGCATTGGCCTGACACCCAATCGCATCGACGCAGCCTCTCATCTCGGCGTTGCCCGCGACCTGCACGCCGTTCTAAACCGGCCACTGCGCTATCAGGCTAAAGGAGTTGATGGATTTACGGTAGATAACCAGGACCTGACACTGGACGTACAGGTGGAAGACCCGGCATCCTGCCCACTTTATACGGGTCTAACCATTAGCGGCCTGACCGTTGGCGAGTCGCCCGACTGGCTGAAACAACGGCTGCTCAGCATCGGTCTAAAGCCAATCAATAACATCGTCGACGTTACTAACTTCGTCTGCCACGACCTCGGCCAGCCGCTCCATGCCTTCGACGCCGACAAGATTGCCGGAGGAAAAGTGGTTGTAAAAACCTTACCCGAAGGAACGCCCTTCGTAACCCTCGACGGAACGGAGCGAAAGCTAACCGCTGCCGACCTGATGATTTGCGATGCCGAAAAACCGATGTGCATTGCGGGCGTATTTGGCGGGCAGAACTCGGGCGTAACAGTGCAAACGACCCGCATCTTTCTGGAATCGGCGTATTTCTCACCCATGTCGGTCCGAAAAACAGCGCAGTACCACGGCCTGAAAACCGATGCGTCGTTCCGGTTCGAGCGCGGCACCGACCCCCGAATGCCGATTCCGGCACTGACGCAGGCAGCATTGCTCATAAAGAAAATAGCCGGTGGCCTCATTAGCTCGGACAGAATCCGGGTTGAGTCGGATGTGTACCTGGACATCAGCGATTATTTCCGGGTACCGGTTCGCATTAGGAACATCGACCGGCTCATCGGCATCAAAATTGACCGGCAGGAGATTCACCGCATTCTGGACCGGCTGGACATCCTGTCGGCCGACGCCCGAAGCGAAGGGCATGACATCGACGACGAAGACGGATTTGTGGCGCTGGTGCCGCCTTACCGCGTCGACGTGAAGCGCGAAGCCGACGTAATTGAGGAGATTCTCCGGATTTACGGGCTGGACAACGTACCGCTCTCCCAGAACCTCGCGGCTGATTCGCTCTCGGAATTTCCCAGGGTGGACCCCGACGGGTGGCAAAGCCGCGTGGGGCAATTGATGGCGGCCAATGGGTTTCACGAAATTCTTACACTTTCCCTTACGCGTCCGGCTTACCACGACGCCATCCGGCCCGGCCTTCCCGGCGAGGACGTAACGCTGCTCAACCCCCTCAGCGACGAACTGTCTGTAATGCGGCAGACGCTGCTGTTCTCCAGCCTGGAAACGCTGGTCTATAACCTGAACCGACGGCAAAGAGACTTAAAACTGTTTGAATTCGGCAAGGTTTACTACAAGGTCGAATCGCCCCAGCGCACCGGCAGCTCTGGTACAGACGAGGGCAAATCCACCAGGTACGTTGAACGAATGCGGCTTAGTATGGTCATAACGGGCAATCAGCAGGCCGAAAGC
>DATHAW010000708.1:0-1640 GCA_035296465.1 Spirosoma sp. | reverse complement strand
ATACGCATTCAAATTGATCGTGAATGCATAAGGAGGAGGTACTTGCTTGTACGTCAGAGCGGGTATGGCAATGTACTTACTGAACTCGCCCACAATAATGTCGTAAAGCTGCGTATACTGGAATTGTCCATCAAGGGTCAGTCGCGCACCAGGCAATTGAGCTACTACGTTCCTATTGGCCCCATCGGCCGCGAACTTGGCGTAAAGCGCATCGACGGGATAGTCTTTTCCATTCAGCGTTATGGTGGCATCCTCCGCCTGAACCGTGCCAACGGGCCGAACCGGATCGGTCGATGTCATGTTCAGCGTAATTTTTCCCTTCAGTGAGAGCGGATCGCTGTAGAGCTTCAGTTTTTGCAGATTCAACTCCTGCACTACGGCTTCACCAGTTATGCTCGGGAAATCGCCTTTCAGCCCGGCTTTTATGTCCAAGGCCAAATTAGCATTGGGGTCTTTGAGCGCACCCGTCAGGGCTAGATTGCCATTAGACAGGGTGCCATTGCCGGCAAAATCCTGATAGCGGTAGCCATTAAGTTCTGCCGACTGCACATTGAGATCGAAACTCGTGGCCAGTGTGTTAACGTCGATGCCGCGCCCGTCGAACGTAGCGCGGCCCGTTATCTTACCAAGGGTGCCCTGCTGCTTCAGCCATTTTCCCGCGTCGAACTGGTCGAGGTCGAGTCTGCCTTTGTAGGTTTGGTTTTTGCCGGCTACGAAGCCCGCCAATTTTCCGTCAAATTTGACTTTGCCCCAATCTGTTCGGAGGCTGGCATCCACTACAAGGTTATTGAGTTCTCCTTTTAACCGCCCCGCCAAATCGAACATGGGGGGCAGCGCAATGGACGAGGGAATGGTGCCTTTAGGAACCAGTTTGTTTATGTCGGCCAGCCGGGTCGTTGCATCCTGAATAGTCAGGTCCAGTCCCACCCGGTCGGGGTTTGTCAGGTTTGTGAGCCGACCGCTCATCCGAATGTGCGTTCCCGACAGCATATCTAAACTAAACCGGGGCACATTTAGCGAAGCCAACGTGCCGGTAAGTTGCGCATCGGCCCGAAACACAGCCGATTTATCCCCAAAAGGGGGAGTATCAGCCAGAAACGGAGCCAGTTGAAGAATGTCACTCACCGACAGGCGGCTCTGTCGCAGATTAGCCCGAACACCGACGCGTTTGGCAAAGCGTGGATTGCTCAGCTGCTCCAGGGAGTCGTAGCGCAGCACCAACTGATCGCGCAGGAGCGAAGTGGGTGTTTTAATGTACAACTTTGTCAGGCGCGTATTTTTATCGTCATATAGAACATCGGCATCGAATTGCTGGAGGGTAAACCCGCTGGTAGCCTTAAACTGGCCTTTACGAATCTGACCGCTTACGCGCTGACCCCGTTTCCCCAAATCCTGATACGCCAGTGCGTTTCCCTCAATACCCAGGTCGCGCAGGTCGAGGTGACTATAGTCTAACCCGCGTTTCTGGCGCGGCGCTGTCTCATCGTCAAAGCGGATTCGGTTATTTCCAAAGCGAACCTGGGTAAGTTTAGCCTGCCAGCCAGCTGAGGTTTCGGTTGTGGCCGTTGGTTGCGTGGTGAGGGCTTTCTTCGTTGGTTTGGTCAGCACAGCCGCAATGTCGGCGTTAGACATCTGGAGCG
>DATHAW010000707.1:0-3242 GCA_035296465.1 Spirosoma sp. | reverse complement strand
ACAAACTGGTAAAAACGGAGGGCATCCCCATGACGCCGGAGACACGCGAGATCAAAAACGACGAACGCGTCCGGTTTGTGCTGTATTTCGAGCGGCTGGATCCGGATGTCCGGTCGTTCGACCTGTTCGAATGCCAGAGTGATAATCAGAACTCCTGTTTTAACGTAGCGGGAATGACGCTGGACAACCCGGCGGATGCTACCACCCGCCAGCCGAAGTAAAAAGGCAATTTTACAGTAACTACACACCGAAACGCACGTGTCTGCCGTTAGAAGGGTTTATGGTATCCTGTAGTTTTAATGAATGTATGCCCTTCCCTTCTTCCTCTACGAACCGTTTACGACTGCCTGCCTCTTTCATTTTTCTCGGTATGTTCCTGTTCTCTAGCTTATTGGTACTAGCTCAGGTCAACTTGAAATATCGAATGCTGACAGGTTATACCCTAAGTAGCGACGCTACACTTAACAAGGGTAAGCCAACCTTGTTCGTATTTGAGCAGCCCGAAACCTTTGGACAGGTATTCCAGCCAGCCGCACCAGGCAGCGGACGATATGACCGGAGCCGCACTGGCGGCCCGGCCGAGCCAGCCCCTAATTTTACCAGAGAAATGCTTATCGGCGTGGCCATTCCGCCGACCAAAACACCCCCTAAAATATCCATCAGTAAAGTGTTCGTACAGGATTCGACCCTGACGGTCCGCTTCATTAGTATAGCCGACACCACGGCAGCAAAAAACCCGCAGTCAATTACTTCACAACCAACGCTGGTGCTGGCTATTCCTAAGCAGAGGGTGCTCAGTACCCGCCTGATTGAAAACGGCAAAGTGGTACAGACGATTAAAAAACGGGAGAGCACAGAGTAGAGAACAATTTGCTATGGGCACCGGGCGGTCAACCAAGGCATCACTCCGTAACGTAACGATTTACCGGCGGCTTCGCACACTTGCAGGTTAACCCTCCAACGGAGCGGATAATAATTCACCCTGTCGAACAGCAAAATCCTGACCGCACCAGCAACTGTTGAGCGCAGATAGAGTCATGTGCCGAAAATTCCCGTTCTTTACTTGATTATCAACAACTCAATGTACCCGGATGCGTCTACACTATCTCCTGATCCTGTTGCTGGCAGGCCTTACGTCGGCCTGTAACTTCGGCTCCTTCCCATCGGGTGGTAGTCAGCGGTCCCCGTCTGACGGGCAATATCCGGACGATACGTACTCCAACTCCCGGAATCAGCCGGGCAACGGACGCGCAGCCGACCCCGGCGTAATGGTCAACAGCATCCGCCTGACCCGTGACTACACCATTCTGAACCTGACGTTTACCGATCAATCCCAGCCTCGCTACGATCAGCGGGGGCGGCCAGCAAGCGGTAGCCAGACCATCGAAATCGATCCCAACGCCCGGCTAGTAGCGGCCAACGGCGCCCGAACATTCGCCTTTGTGAAGGCGGAGGGTATTCCCTTAAAACCACGACAGTACCGGGTCGATGCCAACGGCCGAAAACTACCGAGTGGCATTGCCACATCACCCGGACAGCAGGTTACCTTCACCCTTTATTTTGAGCGGTTAGACAAAGGCCTCGAAAACTTCGACCTGTTCGAGTGCAATGACTATGACCAGATCGTTTGCTGGAACATTTACAATCTCAACGTCGACAACCCAGCCGATGCGGTATATCTGCCACCACCAGCTACCCCCGTACCCACCAGCCCCACTACCGCCCGGAAGCCCGCTACGTTGCCATCGAGCGAGTCCGGTGGCGAAATAGCCGTTTCTAAACCCGTAACGGCACCTGCTCCAGCGTCAGTATCGGTGTCGGGTGTGGTGAAAGACGCAAAAAACAAACGCCCGGTAACAGCCACCATCGGCTACCACCTTTCAGCCAGCAAGCAGACCCTTGACTCCGTGCAGAGTTTTGCCTCTACGGGTGCCTACAGAATGAGTCTCATCAAAGGCCAGGTCTATACCTACATTGCGTCGGCCAGGGGATACCAGTCGGCCAGTGGTGTGCTGGATTTAAGCAAAATAGCGGGCGGGCAGACGCTAACCCGCGACATTGTGCTGACCCCGCTGGTGGTGGGCGACAAAGTAACCCTCAAGAATATTTACTTTGAAATGTCGAAGTCTGATTTGCTGTCGGCTTCGTTTTCGGAGTTAGACAAACTGGCGTCCATGATGCAGGACAACCCCAACATGACCATCCGGCTCGAAGGACACACCGACATCATCGGCGATCATGACAAAAACCTGCAGCTCTCGCGCGACCGGGTACTGGCCTGTGAGCGGTATCTGGTGCAGGCAGGCATCAACACCAGCCGGATTGAGACTGCTGGCTACGGCGATACGCGCCCCATTCTCACCAAAGGTACCGACGAAGATCGCAAAGTAAACCGGCGCGTCGAGTTTGTAATCCTGACCCTCTGATGGTTCGCTGTCTCAGATAGTAACCAAGCTCAGTTCAGTCGGGATATCGAAATCCATCATTGACACCAAAAGCGAACCGGCCTGGTTCGCTTTTTTGTTGGGGGCTAACGGGGGTTTGTCGACATTGGCAGTCTGTGCCCGACGATTTCCGTATCTTTGCCTTTATTTTCGCCCGCAAGGGCGATAAGATCCATCAGACGTGACTTATCAGCAATACGAATCCCTCGATTACGCCCGGATAGCAGCCCAGGTTCTGACGTACTGGAATGAAAATCAGGTGTTTGAACAGTCAGTGAGCACCCGCCAGGGCGCACCCAGCTTTACGTTCTATGAAGGGCCGCCATCCGCCAACGGAACGCCGGGTATCCACCACGTGATGGCCCGGACGATAAAGGACATCTTCTGCCGGTACAAAACCCTGCAGGGCTTTCAGGTCGAGCGGAAAGGCGGGTGGGATACGCACGGTCTGCCCATTGAGCTGCAGGTAGAGAAAGAACTGGGCATCACCAAAGACGATATTGGCAAAACGATCAGCGTGGAGGAGTACAACCGCCGGTGCCGCGAAACGGTCATGCGCTTCACGGACCAGTGGAACGATCTGACCCAGAAGATGGGCTACTGGGTCGACCTGGACAACCCCTACGTTACGTATAAAAATGAGTATATCGAGTCGGTCTGGAGCCTGCTCAGGCAGTTGTACGACAAAAACCTCCTTTACAAAGGGTATACCATTCAGCCTTTTTCGCCCAAGGCCGGTACGGGTCTGAGTTCGCACGAGTTGAACCAGCCCGGAACTTGCCGTGACGTTCGGGATAC